>JBFLZW010000031.1 GCA_040755755.1 bacterium
ACTTTCATCAGGACCTTGCCGGATTGGTTGTTCTCTGCGTCTCTGCGTCTCTGCGGGAGATCTTTTTTCCCTGTGTGCTTTGTGTCCTCTCTATATTATAAGCTTGGCTTATGTAAGTGCCATTCCACCTAACATCCTTTCCGGTAGCTCTTGTTCGATTACTATCGGAAGATCACGGAGCAAAGCGATAAATCGTGCACTGTCCGCCAAGCTCAGGCGCTTCTTACGTTCAGCCACTAACAACACATTGCCAACTTCCAAAGCCCAAATTGATGGCACGAAGGCGGTAGATACCTCCAGTTGATCCAAAATGACCTCAGCATATCGATTCACCTCGTCCTCGAAGCACCAGGTCATGATAATGGAGTTATCAATAACAAAATTCTCGTTCATCTTAACGCCTTCCACATATCTTTAACGCCTTCCCTCTTCGATCATTTCCCGAAGGGAAAATCCTTTAAGATGATGTTGGCGACGAAATTTGCGCAGTTCAGCAATGGCCTTTTTAGGTTCTGCCTTTCGCAGTGGTTCAGGAGGCAGCAATACCGCTACCGGTACACCATGTTTCGTAATGGTAATGCGCTCTCCTTTGAGCACCTGTTCAAGTAATTCAGGAAGATGAGTCTTGGCTTCATATGCACCGACTGTTTTCATAAGTCACTCCATAAGCTGGTTTAGACTATTTGTAACTACTCAGGCACAAAGGGGCAAAGGCACAGAGGCACAAAGTTACCTTTGGTTATTCGATGCTCAACTGCCCGATTACCGTGCTCAATATACATGGTATCTTCTTTTCCCCCTTTGTGCCTTTGCTCCTCTGTGCCTGAGTAGTTACGACTATTTTAATAATACTATGTCGATCCGTCAAGCCGGAAAGTCCTGGGCAGCGATTCTGCCATTATACACTTATCCCGCATTCTTATCCCTCCCCCCTTATGACCTTGAGCAATACCTCGTTAAGCTCCTTCATTTCAAAGGGCTTGGCAACGACGCCCTTGAACCCGTACTGCTGATATTCCGATATTACCGGATCATTGAAATAACCGCTTGAAACAACCGCTTTCACGTCAGGATCGAGCTGCCGGAGTTTTTGCATGGCTTCCCGGCCCCCCATGCCTCCAGGAACAGTTAAATCCAGAATAACGGCATCGAAGCCCTGGCCTGCCTCTTTATGTTTTTTATAAAGCTCGACCGCCTCGGCACCATCCTGGGCAGATTCTACCTGGTATCCAAGATGAGTCAATATTCGCTCGGTCATCTTTCTGATCTGCACTTGATCATCCATAATCAAAACATTACCCTTGCCTGCAAGGGGCTTTTCCCTTTTGACTCCCTGCTGAACAGGGGTTTCTCTTTCCGAAGCGGGCAGATAGAAGGTGAAGGTGGTTCCAATGCCAGGGGTAGACTCCACCGTGATGTGCCCTTCATGCTTTTTGACAATGGAATAGGTAATCGCCAGGCCAAGCCCGCTCCCCTTCTCCTTGGTCGTAAAGAATGGGTCGAATATTTTCTGCACATGCTCTTGTGGGATTCCCCCTCCCTGATCTCTCATTGATATTTTTACATATCTTCCACTTTTCAGGAATCCGTTATCCTTTGACTCAAGGGTGACATTCTCAGCATGCACCGTAATTGTTCCGCCTTCAGGCATAGCCTGATTGGCATTGATCATGATATTATTGATAACCTGGCTTATCTGGCCTTCATCGGCTTCGACACACCAAAGATCATCCGCTATGAATAATTCACATTTGACCTGAGAACCGCTCAAGGCAAGCATCTGCGCCTCCTGGAATAATTTTGTCAGAGCAATGCTCTTCTTGATTGGCTTGCCCCCCTTTGAGAAGGTAAGTAACTGCTGAGTTAATCGCTTGGCCTGTTTTGATGCCTTTTTTACCTCTTCTACTATTTCACCGATGTCTTTTCCCGTCAGCGCATTCAGCTCAATGAGAGAAACATTGCCTATGATAGCGGTCAGTAAGTTATTGAAGTCGTGAGCAATACCTCCAGCAAGAATCCCCAGGGACTCCAGCTTCTGAATTTTTTGCATCTCCTCTTCCATTTTCTTCCGCTCGGTAATGTCACGGACCAGGGCGAGAATGAGCTTGCGCCCATGATATTCAAGAGAACTCAACTTTATCTCAACAGGGTACGTTGATCCGTCCTTACGCCGGTGAACGCCGGAAAATGTTACCGGGATTTTCTCGATCGCTTGTAAAATCGAAGGTATTTTCTCACGGTCATAATTCATCTCAAAATCTGCAACCGTCATATTCAAAAGCTCTGTACGGGTATATCCCAAACTGTCACAGACCCGTTGATTTGCGTTGATGATCCTGCCCTTTGTATCATGCACAAAAACCATGTCAGGGGCCTGTTCAATCAGCGCTTGCATGAAACGCTCCTGGTCAACAAGGTTCTTTACCAAATGAGCATTCTCTATTGAAACAGCCGCCTGGACTGCAAAAGACTTCATGAGATTCAGTGCTTCCTGGCTAAAAATTCCACCCGCCAGCGAATTATCCAGATAAATCATACCCAGGCACTTGCCTTGTGCTCTCAAAGGGATGCAGAGTGCCTCCTTAATTCCATAATTTCTCAGTTCCCGCGATATCCCCTCTCCCTGCCCGTCGCAGTGACCCTGCGGCTCTGGCAGAGCGGATCCTTCCTGAGCGGCGATTACCGCTTCCTGACTTTTTTCAACAGCGTGGATCATCTCAAGGCTTATTCGGTAGCTGTCATACGCAAAGCTCTGCTCGACAATATCTTTTTTCATCCCCCGGACCACCGCGGGCCGTAAACGATTATCTTCCCTGCCGTAAAGAAACAATGCTCCTCTTTCCGCACCGGTTGCCTTGAGAGCGTAATCCATTACCCTGTCCAGTAATTCTTCCAGGTTAAAAATAGAACCTACAGCCTCGGTCATTGACAGGAGAGATTCCAGGTAACGCTTTTGGGTGAGGGTTTCACAGGATTCCAGGTCTTTTTCCGCTCTCCCTGTCCCATCAAGTAATTTATTGGTCCACGCCAGATCACCCTGTGCATCCGTCCGGATGAATAATTCCCTGGCTTCAAGAAGATATTCATACGCCCTGGAATCCCTGGAGTTATCCTGAAGCAGAAGCGAAGCCTCCTGGAGAAGTATATGCCCGAGGCGATAGGTATCTTCAGTATGCTCTCGTAAAAATTTTATCCCCTTTTCCCAGAGTTTCTTCGCCTTTTCCTTGTTCCCGCTCAACCAATAATACGTTCCATTAACTTGACAGGCCCATCCGAAAATATACGGGAACCTTTTCCCCCACCGCATCGATTGCCTGCAATACCAGGCACCTTTGGGGAGGCATTTCTTTCTTTCCTCAATCGATAAGGCCGGAGTATATAAGATCTTTCTCAGGTAAACCTCTGCTCCCATCGTGAACATATCCAAAAAATAGCATCCCGTATGGTAGCGGAAATAATAATCCCTCGATTTTTCTATGGCATCTATGGCCTTGTCATGTTCCTCTCTTCTTGAATAAGCGAAAGCCAATACCGATAAGGCAAATCCTGCCACAAAGTGATCTGCGGTTTTCTCCAGCAGCTCTATTGATTTTTGCAGATCATCGATGATTTGATCATCTACCTTCCCAAGACGGGAGAATACTCTTCCCTTCGTAACCAAAGCCCAGCCGAGGGCCTGCATAACTTTGGCTTCCTGCATGGCCCTTACAAACTCTTCATTATCCCGGATATTCTCCTGGAAGCTTCTTCCGAGGAGACAATTATGGTGATCTCTGAAAAAGTAACCCATCCCCAGTTCCCAGTATTCACCCAGCTTTTTCAGCAAATCGATCGATTCCTGTGCATATTCGCGGGCTTCTCCCGGTCTATTTGATATAAATAAAGGCATACTGAAATAGCAGTAGCCCCGTCCCTCCTGGATCCTGTCACCTATCCTTCTGGCCATCTCTATTCCTAACCTTCCATCCCTGAAGGCGCGGGATAGCCAGGGGAATATGGTTAATGTGAAAGCAGGGGGCCCGGTTACATAAAGGTGGGCTAATTCTGTGCAGGGACCTATCTTCTTCTCGGTAAAATTGAGTGCTTTTATATAGAAGTAAAACATCCTGTCCATATCCGAGAAGTAGTAAATATAGGCCAATCTCATAAAAATACGCGAGATGATTAAGTTTTTCTGATCATTGCAGTAATTTCTCCGGATAAAAACCTTGGGGAACCAGGTGTGCGCCATCTGGATAAGAAATTCCCCTGCCAGCCCCGCCATTACCCCGGCCTGGGTTCGAGGAACACTGAGGTTCAACATCTTCAAAGCACTCACCAGTGACTCTATCGCTTCCTCTACCTCTCCCTTTTCCCATAACGTATTCCCGATCTTATAGAGCAACTGGGCGCGATGCAGTTTATCCGATGCGGGTACAAGGACTTCACAGATTCTCAGTGCTTCCAGCGATTCAGTAAACCTCCCGGTGAGCCGGTAAATTTCGCCAAGGCTCTCCAGTATTTCCGCATATTGAGGAGTTTTCGTTTTACCTTGTTTCTCAAGTATTCTTCTTGCGGTTGTATAAAGCTCTACGGCCTGATTATGAGCATACGATGCCCTGGCCTTATGCCCAGCTTGTATCGAATATGGCAAGGCCCTGTCCTCTATCTTTGCCTGGGTAAAATGATAGGCCAATGCGTACAGGAAAGACTCACTGTCTTTACTTTCCCTCTCAAAATACTCCCCTATGAGCCGGTGAACAGGAATCCTGTCCTCCTCTTTCAACCTCTGATAAAATGCCTCCCGTATTCGGTCATGGACAAAACAGATATTCTCTCTCCTGCTGATATCTCCCATCACCAACTGTCTCTTGATCCCCTCCTCTATGGCTGACAAGAGTACTTCTGGTGCCTGATGAGAGATTCTCATCAGGATTTCAAATTGTATCTCTCTTCCCATTACCGCGGCATACGAGAGAATTTCCCGGTTTTCGGCCGATAGCTCCTGTGTTCGTTTGAGCACTACCTCGACAACGCTCTCAGGCGTGATGGCCTTTATGCCTCGCGATGCATCATAGGAATAATGATTATCCTTCCGGTAGACTATTCCCTCTTCAACCAAATAGTGCAGTGTTTCAACGAGAAAGAAGGGGTTCCCCCGGGATTTTTGATATATGTCATCAGCCAGGGGGGAAATGGTGTCTTCGTCCTCGGTCAGTATTTGTGAGATGATCTTCCTGGTATCTTCAATTCCAAGGTTTTCCAGGTGAATCTCGGAAGGGGGTGTTCCACCTATTTCGAGTTTCTCCACTGTTTGCCGCAAAGGATGGCTCTCTCCTAACTCGGTGTCCCTGAAGCCCCCTATGATCAGGAGTGGATAAGAGCCTGCTTTTTCAGCGATTCTTCCGAAAAGCTCGATGCTCCCTTCATCCGCCCACTGTAAGTCATCGAAAAAAAGTATCACCGGAATTTCCGGAGTTCCCAGGTTTACGATGAAGTTAGTCACCGTGATCAGGAACCTGGTTCGCTCTTTCTCCGTTTCAAGCTCTGCCAGTCTGCCTGATTCGCCTGTCAACTCGGTCATTTCCGGGGCTATTTTTACTATTTCACCTGCCAGGTCTCCTAAAGTATCTTTGATTCTTTTTCTTAAGACCTCCTGTTCTTCACTGCATCTGCGCTTGAGCTTCTCAAGATAGGCTCTGATTATTTCGCTGAAGATTTTATACGGGGTCTGGAATTCAAATTGATTACACTTGCCTCCGGCAAATATTCCCCTGATACTCTGGACATGGCCAGCCGCCTCATCCACCAGCTTGCTCTTGCCTACTCCTGCTTCTCCATAAACGAGAATCAGTGCTCCTTTTGACTCTCTGGTATTCTCGATACAGACTTTGAGCTGATGAAGCTCTTTTTCTCTGCCAAAAAGCCGGGTGGAATAGGTGATTTCCCGGACACGATCCTGAAGAGCAATGGGAAAATCTATCCTTCCCCCCTGTTTCCGGTAAGCTTTGTATTTATCCAAATCAGCAATCAGGCCGGAAAGACTTTGATATCTGTCTTGTGGCTCTTTAGCGATTAACCGCAGGATGATGCGATCGAGCACCTCCGGAACAGCCTTATTGATTGTGCCTGGAGGCTCAGGCCGTTGAGCGATATGCTGGTAGACTAAAGCCGAAACATCCTGGGCTTTGTAGGGGAGCTCGCCGGTGACAAGCCGGTAGAATAATATTCCAATCGAGTAAATGTCTGTCCGCTCATCGATCGGCCTTCGCAAAATACCGCTGGCTTCAGGAGACAGATACCCAAAGATCGTCTGTATTGTGCCTGCTCCTGCTACCAGGGTCAGATCCAGAAGCGAGCTGTAGCCAAAATTGGTTACCTTAACGTATGGTATGGTATCCGTTGCAGCATCAGGCGGCTCTCCATCCTGAAAAACCTGCGAAGATACCAGGATATTGTCCGGGTTGATTCTCCCGTGAATAGTACCTTTTTGATGACAAAGACTTAAGCATGAGGAAAGCTGAAGGATCATCTCTACCGCCCGGTCGACTGCTATCGGTTGAGCGAGATATTGTGAAAGAGGCTGCCCAGGGAAATTTTCCGTTACGGTATAGTATCTCCCTTCGAATTCTCCGACGGCATATATTTTCAGGAGGTTCCTATGGTCTGCTTTTGAAATCGTCTCCAATCTCCTCTTAAAATGGAGCTGCGAAGCGAGGGGTAACTTTTTAACCTCTTCCTTGAATATATGTATTATGACCCGGCGGTCACTTTTCTGGTCAATAGCTGTATAGTCCTCAGCCAGAGAGCTGGAGCCTATGTGTTCCCGTATCTTATAGCGGGAGGCGATTACCCTGTTTATCATGCCATTGCCAAAAGTGTTCATATCCTGACCCCTGGTGTCTGTCACTTTTCATTACTGCCTTGGGTCTGTGAGTATTCAAAAAGTATGCTTATTCCTGATAAAATGTTACTTCTATTATACCATAAGTCAAATCAATCAGTTAACGATTAATATCATAATATGCAGTCAATCTCGAAAAGAGCTGTATGCCCTATAATGCGTCACTCTCAGGCCGAATGGCACCTACAGAATGAATTGGATGGCTATCCTTATTCCTCTGGGAGCAATGCCATACTGCGAACGGGTGAATATTAAACTTTTTATTCAGGAGTCAGGGGTCAGGAACCAGAAGTCAGAATTAGGCTATCACCTTCTCATGGACTTTAAGGATGTACATGCGGCCACTTTCCTTGCGCATGGCTCAATGCAGCAGCCGCTTTTGAGAAAGCCGGGCTTAACTGAATAACAAGCCCCGGAGGGACTGGCCGCGGATTTATCGCGAACCTGTACTTAGGTAAGTGCCATTCAATAAGTGCCATTCAACTTAAATCCCCTCTACTCCGCAGGGAGCCCTGCCATATGGCAGGGCTCCCTGCGGAGCTCTGATAGCCGATATTTTTTAACTGACCACTGTCTTTACTGACCAGTGGCCACTTCTCTACATCCCATCGCACAGCGGCCCGGTGCACCATGTTCCATCGAACACTGACCTGCGGCCACTCGCCCCTGGCCATAGAGACTGGATTCGGTCCGGCCACACCACAAACTGGATGGTATCGGTACCGAAAAAGGTGCATTCCGTGCCTTTGTACCGGAAGGAGCCTGTCACCTCGAATTGGGTATCGAGCGGCAGCGTTTTGATATCGGCTCTCTGGAACTCGCAGACAGCCCTTTGTTCTGAGGGCTGGTAGTTGATGCCAAGATGCGGAGCTCCATCAGCTACTGCATCATACACGGTCGAGGTATCGTATGGCGGGGGAAGGGTCAGGGAGACGGTAAATGTGCCGGGAAAGGCCCGGAGAATTTCAGGTTTGATGGTAATCTGATTTCCGCTCAGTTTGAGGGCCACCTCAAAATTTACCGTTTCTTTCTTCACGTTGCCGCTCCTATCGGTGACTGTCAGAGTAACCGTATTTTCTCCGGCCAATTCTGCCAGGGGAAGGAGAATGGGTGAGCCTGCGGTAATATCGACTGGCTTATCCCTGTTGTTGGAAAGCTCCACCTTGACCGTCGGGGCAGGATCGCAGGTATCGCTTGCCGTGTAGTGTATTCTCATGACCTGGGTGGTGTCATAGGGAGGATTTTCGCCAAGGGTCAGGGTTGCCAGCGGGGTTGCGGTATCCTGGACAATCACCCTGAAGGTGCAGGTTCCGGTGTTGCCCGCAGAATCCGTGGCCCTCACTTTAACGGTTGTTGTCCCCGGGGAGAACTCGGTGCCTGATTCGGGATCACAGACTATTACCGGCTGGGGATCGGCATTGTCTGAGGCTGTAGCCGTAAAATACACTCTGGTCTTTGGGCCTGTGGCTGCAACGGTCATATCGGAAGGGCAGTTGACCTGGGGGGCTGTGGTGTCCCCGACCGTCACCTGAAAAGAGCAGGTCCCGACATTCCCTGAAGCATCCGTGGCTGTCACCCTGACGGTCGTTGTTCCCGAAGGGAACTCGGTGCCTGGCCTGGGGGCGTAGGTTATCACCGGATTACGGTCCGCGTTATCCGTGGCCGTGGCCGTGAAATATACTCTGGCCCCACCATTGCCGGTGCTGGCCGCAACGGTCATGTTGGCCGGACAGGTTATTACCGGAGGGGTCGTGTCCTTTACCACTACGATGAAGGTGCATTCACTGGAATTGCCCGCCGAGTCAACAGCCGTCACCCTGACCGGCGTCGATCCTGCCGGAAATTCAGAGCCTGGTCTGTGGTCGTAGGATATTATCGGACTGTCATCCGCATTGTCGGTGGCCGTAGCGGTGAAATTCACCCTGGTTGTACCTCCTGTGGCCGGGGCCACAATCTGATCAGGGCAGGTGATTCTGGGAGGCTCGGTATCCCTGACAGTGACCTGAAAGGTGCACTCATCGTAATTGCCCGAACCGTCGTTGACCTTTACCCTGACCCTGGTCGTTCCTACAGGGAATTCTGATCCCGGCTCATGGTCATAGACTATCCTCGGAGCCGGGTCCACATCGTCGATGGCCCTGGCGGTAAAATCCACCCTGGTTCTGCTGCCGGTGGCTGAAACGACCTTATCGGACGGGCACAGGGCCCTCGGAGGATCCTCATCCCTGACTGTGACATGGAAGGTGCACTCATCGCCATTACCTGAAGCGTCAGTGGCCTTCACCGTGACCGGAGTCGTTCCCAGGAAAAATTCAGAGCCGGGCACATGGTCATAGACAATGGTCAGTCTCGAGTCCACAGCGTCAGTGGCCCTGGCGGAAAAATCGACCCTGGTCTTCCATCCGGTGGCTGGAACTGTCATATCTTCCGGACAGGTGACCAGCGGGGAACCGGAGTCCCGTACGTTCACGCTCATATAACTGGTACTGGAGTTGCCCGCTGCATCAGTGGCCGTTATCTTGACCGTGGTTATGCCGGGGGGAAATTCAGAGCCGGATTCATGGTCACAGACTATTTTCGGATTTTGATCCACGTTATCCGTAGCCGTGACCGTAAAATTCACTCTGGTCAGCGGACCTGAAGCGATGGCATCTACCGTGGACGGACAGTTGATCACCGGCGGCCTGGTGTCTTTTACTTCAACTTCAAATGAGCAGTCGCTGGAATTACCCGCTGCGTCAGTGGCCGTTACCTTGACTTGCCGTGTTCCCACAGGAAATTCGGAACCGGACTCAGGATTACAGACTATTTTCGGATTTGTATCCACATTGTCCGTGGCCGTGATGGTATAACTCACTCTGGTCATACTGTCCTCTGCCGGAATGACCAGATTACGGGAGCACTGGATCACCGGCGGGGTGGTATCCCGTACGGTTACCCGAAAGGAGCAGGTGCTGGAGTTACCCGAATCGTCGGTGGCCGTCACCCTGACATCGGTGTCACCCAGAGGGAATTCAGAGCCGGGCTCATGGTCACAGAGCACATTTGGGTCCTGATCCACGATATCACTGGCTGTGGCCGTGAAATATACCCTGGTCTTCTCCCCCAGGGCTGAAACGGTCATATCACCCGGACAGGTGATCCGGGGCGCTTCTGTATCCTTCACCTGCACCGTGAAAGAGCAGGTACTGGACTTGCCTGCCGAGTCGGTTGCCGTCACCGTAACCGGGGTTGTGCCCAGGGGGAATTCCGATCCCGGCTCAGGATCATAGGCTATCAGCGGCATGGGACCGCTGGTATCAGGGACTGGAGCCGAATAATACACCCTGGTCTTTGAGCCTGTGGCTGAAACGGTCATATCGGATGGGCAGGTGATTGCAGGAGGCTTATCCGTGACCGTTACCGTAAAGGTGTAGGTACTGATGATGTTGCCCGATGCATCTTTGACTGTCACCGTAACCGGGGTTGTGCCCACGGGAAATTCGAATCCCGGCGCAGGATCATAGGTTATCAGCGGCATGGGGCCGCCGGTGTCAGGGACTGTGACCGAATAATACACCCTGGTCTTTGAGCCTGTAGCTGAAACGGTCATATCGGATGGGAAGGTGATTGCAGAAGGCTTATCTATGACCGTTACCGTAAAGGTGCAGGTACTGATGATGCTGCCCGATGCATCTTTGACCGTCACCTTGACCGGCGTTGTACCCACGGGAAATTCTGATCCCGGCTCATGATCGTAGGTGATTATTATGGATGCAGGGTCTACGCAGTTTGCAGCCGTAGCCTGATAGTTTACTCTGGTCATTTTGCCGGTAGCGGAAACGGTTATATCAGAGGGGCAGATTACCGGACTCAAGAGGCTGCCTGCAGTCACCTTAAAGGAGCAGGGGCTCGAATTGCCTGATGCGTCCGTGGCCACTACCCTGACCGTGGTTGTTTTCCCGGCAGGAAATTCAGAGCCTGGCGCAGGATCGTAGGTTATCTTGGGGTTGGGGTCTACCGTGTCAATGGCCGTGGCCACAAAATTAACCCTGGTCATACAGCCTGTGGCCGGAACAATCTGATCGGGCGGACAGGAAACAACGGGCGGATCGGTATCCTTGACTATTACCGAAAAATCGCAGGTGCTGGAATTACCCGAAGCATCTGTGGCTGTAACCTTGACCATAGTCTTTCCAACAGGAAATTCAGAACCCGGATTGTGATCATAGACGATCATCGGCTGAGGATCTATATCATCGGAGGCAGTGGCGGTAAATGACACTTTGGTCATTCTGCCGGTGGCTGCAACAGTCAGCTCCCCTGGACAGGTCAGTCGGGGCGGTTCGGTATCCTTTCGGTCATCGGCGAAGGCATAAACCATGCCGCTTAAATCCACGGCATACACCCTGCCTCCGGCGGCAATGGCCGGTGAGGAATCAACGCGGCTGCCAGCCTTGTAGCTCCACTTCAGGCTGCCGTCCCGGGAGTCGAGAGCATAGATATGGCTGTCCAGGCTGCCGATATAGATTGTTCCATCCGCACCGAGGGCCGGTGAGGAGTAGATTCCTCCGCCGGTCTGATAGCTCCACTTCAGGCTGCCGTCATGGGTATTCAGGGCATAGATCCGTCCATCCAGGCTGCCGATATACAGCCCGCCGTCAGCGCCAAGGGCCGGGGAGGAATAGACCCCGCCGTCGGTCTGATACTTCCATTTCAGGCTGCCGTCATAGGTGTTCAGAGCGTAGATACTGCCGTCCAGACTGCCGATATAAACCGCACCGTCGGCACCAAGGGCCGGGGAAGAGTAGATGCGCTCTCCGGTCTGGTAACTCCATTGCTGGCTCCCATCCTGGGAAGAAAAGGCGTAGATCCTTCCATCCCCGCTTCCAACATACACCAGGCCGTCAGACCCTATGGCCGGGGAAGAATAAATCCCGCCGCCGGTTTTTGCGCTCCATTTCAGACTGCCGTCAGGTTTGAGCGCATATACCTTACTGTCGAGCCCTGCAATGTAGACCGTGCCATCGAGCCCGACAGCCGGAGAGGAATAAATCCAATTGCCGGTCTGATAACTCCACTTCAGAGTGCCATTCCAGGATTTGAGCGCATACACCACTCCGTCAAGACCTGCGGCATAGAGGGTGCCATCGGCGGTAATGGCAGGCGTTGACCTGATCCGGCCCCCGGCCTGGTAGCTCCATTTCACACCGTGTCCCGCAGGATCAAGGGCATAAATTTTGGAGTCATAGCTTCCGATATAGATTGTGCCATCCATACCGGTGACCGGCGATGCGTAAACTTCCCCTCCGACCTGGTATTTCCATTTCAGGGTGCTGGTTTGCGGACCGATCGAGGAGCTCTGGCCGGTATGCAGGGCATTGAGCCTCCAGCATGGCCAACTGCTGTCCGCCACCCCTTCCTCCGGAAAACCGAAGGCATAGATCCAGCCATCCAGACCGCCGAAGCAGACTGTGCCGTCAGCGCCGATCGCCGGTTGGGAATAGACCCCGCCCTCGGTTTTGTAGCTCCACTTCAGGCTGCCATCCTGGGCTTTCAGGGCATAGATCCGGCTGTCCAGGCTGCCGATGTAGACCGTGCCATCCGATCCTATGGCAGGTGAGGATCCGATTCCGGCCCCGGTTTTATAGCTCCATTTCTGACGCCCGTCAATGGAATTGAGGGCATAGATCCGGCCATCCAGACTGCCCACATAGATCGTGCCGTCATTGCCGATTGCCGGTGATCCGTAAATGTCATCAGCGGTCTGGAAATTCCACTTCGGCTGGCCGTTCTGAGGTTTCAGGGCATAGATCCGGCCATCCAGGCTGCCCACATAGATTGTGCCGTCCGACCCGACAGCGGGGGAGGAATGAATCCAGTACCCTGTTTTATAACTCCACTTCAGGCTGCCGTCCCGGGCGTTCAGGGCATAGACCTGCCCATCGAGACTGCCGATATAGATTGTGCTGCCGTCCGGCCCGACAGCGGGGGAGCAGTAAATATCATCCCCGGTCCTGAAGCTCCACTTCAGACTGCCATCCTGGGTCAAGGCGTAAAGGGAATTATCCAGGCTGCCGACATAGATTGTGCCGTCCGGCCCGACAGTCGGCGAGGAATAAATTTCATCAGCGGTCTGATAGCTCCACTTCAGGCTGCCATTCTGGGTCAAGGCATAGAGCCGGCCATCGAGACTGCCGACGTACAGCGTTCCATCCTGGCCAAGGGCGGGTGAGGAGTTTATGCTGTCTCCGGTTTCATAACTCCACTTCAGGCTGCCATTCTGAGACCGAAGGGCGCATATCTGTCCGTTATCGCTGCCGGCATAAACCGTGCCGTCAGCCCCTATGGCCGGTGAGGAGTAAATCCTCCCCCCCGCTGACCATTTCCACTTCAGGGCATTGGTTTGAGCCCCCAGAAACGGGCTCTGGCCGGTATGTCTTGAATCATGCCCCTGGCAGGGCCAGGCATGCATGGCCACACCTCCCGGCTGAGCATCGGCAGCCCAGGCGTGGTGCACAGTCAGATAATATACCCCTCCTGCCAGCAGAACCACGAGAAAACACAAGATCAATTGCAAAGGAATAGAGCCCGGTCCACTTCTTTGAATGAAAAAAGACACTTTCTTCATAACCTCCCCCCTCCTGGCTGTGATTATCCTGAGAAAAGTGGTCAGTGGCCAGTGGCCAGTGATCAGTTTTTTCCTGACAACTGAAAATTGGTACCGGACAGCTTCTTTATTCAAGATGAATAGTCCCTGACCACCCTGGCCGGGTTGCCACCGGCAATTACCAGAGATGGTACGCTTTTCATCACCACGCTTCCAGCCGCTATGACACTTCCGCAGCCAATATGAGTGCCCGGCAGGATGATGCAATTGGCCCCAATCCAGACATTATCTTCGATGACAATAGGCCTGGGACTGCCGGTTGTATGGATCCTGTTTTCAACCTGAGAGAAAGAAAGATCATGTCCGCTGGAATCAAATATCTGAGTATTGGCTGCTATCAGGCAACCCTGGCCGATACTGATCCTGCGGTGGGCATGAATGCATGTCCCGTGAATTCTCGTGTTTTTTCCGATGCTGATTTCAGCCCCCGGCCTGTCAGCGAAGAGTTTTACCGGAGAATGAAGATTAATGTGGTATCCCCTGTTCCGCGAATTGAGCGTGACATCCTTCCCGATGGTTATCGATGCACCCCGGCTGATATCGATAAGGGGGAAACCTCTCACTATCACTCTCCCCTCCATGTGCAGTCCCTTCTTACGGGCTATGCAGGCCGGGTATATGCACTCGCAAAGAATCTCGTCCCAGACCAGCCGGGGATGCATAAAGGAAAATTTCAATTGCCGGATAAGGTCCACACCCTGCCGTATCAGCCAAAGGGAAGTCCTCTCTCTGCCTGTCCCCAGATACAGCTCGGTATTTTCCCTCACCCTGAAGGATTCATCAGCCATGAGTGTAGTCCAAAGGTTCTACTCTATTATGAAATTCTATATGGTAATTTATTTTAAATTAATATATAGTTTACTTAACAGCAAAACCGGCGTACATATATCGGCAAAATTTATGATTCAAATGCATGATAGTTTGGGTCTGCCGATAAATTTATTGGTCAATACATCAGGCAGGCACAGAGAGGCAGGTACAAAAGCACACAGGTAACTACTCAAGTTGTTGAGGCTATGGAAATAATGAAAGCAATGCTATAAACGGCTTAGAACTGAACTTTTCATCAGGAGTCAGAAGTCAGAAGTCAGAAGTCAGGAGTCAGAAGAAAAGATAGCCTTTATTCTGGCTCCTGACTCCTGAATTCTCAACAAAAAGTAAAGTTTTAACCCCTTGGCAGTATAATATCTGCACCAAGACTTTCAAGTCGTCGTTATTCACGCGAAACAGGGAACCCTTCCGGCAGGGGGAATCCTTATCCTGACTTCTGGATTCCCGCTTCCAGCGGGTTGTATCCTGAAGAGCATGTCCTTTGTCTAATTTTTCCAAAGCCCGTGAAGATTACAAAAAGCCCTTGCCATCAAACCTTCGGCATTGACATTGACATGGCAGAACTCGGCAATCGGCTGCGTGCCAGGTTTGAGCCTTTTCTCCATGAAAACTTCACCCTCTTTGATAAGCTGGATCAACTCAATATAGTGTTTCTCTTCCATCGGATGGAGCACAGAGCCGACGGTAACTTTTATGCCCCCATCGATGGGTTCCAGCAGCGGGACATGTTTCTCTCTGCCTTCCTGCTCCGCGGTCTTTTCCTCGAAAAGACTCATCGGTTTTCCACAGCATACCAATTCTCCCCGTCCTGCATCGAGGACGGAAACAACATTTCCGCATATCAAACATTTGTATATCCCCTGGGATTTTGCCATCTGTCTGATCTCCTTTTTTAATCAATAACCCGCCTATAACCTGTCTTTTGAAAGCTGCAAATGATCGGTTTCCACTTCGACAAATGCTTCAAATATCTGTTTGACTCTCGGATTGGTGGATTCTGATGCAGAGCCTTGGTATAGAATTCGATTTGGTAACTAGAGTATTATATCCTGAAACTTTCTTAAGTCAATCCCTGAAAAATACCTGACATATTATCCCCCGTGTCAGGAGAAGCATTCACCTCTGATCCGCTTTCCTTTGCCCCCGGCTCAAAGCCTTCTCCGTTGTATTCCATGCTGATCCCGACACCTATCTCTTGGCCTTGTTTTTCAAGTTTTTCCCTTGCATTAATTCATTACTTATGCTACCTTAATGGAGGTATTAAATTAATGAAGCGGAAAGTGGGCAAAAAGCCCGCTTTTTGTTTTATATACCAATCTGGAGGCGCACAAATGGGTAGCGATTTGCTTAAAGTAATCCAACAGGTAGGAAGGGAAAAAAACATCAACCCCGAGGTGTTGATTGAGGCGGTGGAGTCTGCCTTGCTGCTCGCTTCCAAGAAGAGGTTTGGGTCCACCGATAATCTGGCCTTTCACCTTAACCGGGAAACCGGTGAGGTTGAATTATTCAGTGTCCGAAAGGTGGCAGAGGAAATCAAGGACCGGGAGAAGGAGATACTGCTGGAGGAAGCACGCAGGTTTGAAGCCCAGGCCAAAACAGGTGATACCATTGAAGTACAGATGGAAATCGAAGATTTTGGCCGGATTGCTGCCCAGACCGCCAAGCACGTTATCATTCAGAAAGTTCGCGAGGCAGAAAGAGAAAATGTTTACAATGACTTCAAGGACCGGAAGGGTGAATTGATCAACGGTATCATTCTCAGGCATGAGAAAGGCAATGCGATTGTCGATCTGGGCAAGACCGAAGTTGCCATACCTCCCAAAGAGCAGATTCCGGGGGAAAACTTCAGGACAGGGGACCGGATACGGGCCTATATTGCCGATGTGTATAAGACTACCAAGGGGCCGCAGATTACCCTGTCACGGACGCATGCCGGATTTGTGGTTAAATTATTCGAGGTTGAGGTGCCCGAGATCTATGAAGGCATTGTCAGTATTATGGCCGCGGTACGGGAGCCGGGCGAGCGCACCAAAATCGCGGTCCATTCCAAGGACAAGGATGTGGACCCGGTGGGTGCCTGCGTCGGTGTGCGCGGCTCACGGGTGCAGTCCATCGTCAGAGAGCTGCGCGGTGAGAAGATCGATATTATCCGGTGGTCCGAGGACCCTCTCACCTTTGTAGCCAATGCCCTGAGCCCGGCTGAAATCCTTCATGCGGATTTTGATCCGAAAAGCAAATCGGTCAAGATCGTGGTTTCGGACCAGCACCTGTCGCTGGCTATCGGCAAACGGGGACAAAATGCCCGTTTAGCCTCGAAGCTGACCGGGTGGAAAATCGATATCAACAGTGAATCCGAAGTGAAAGAACAAAAAATGCGGTTGAACAAGAAGCGTGAGCAGGTCATCAAGCACCTGTCCAATCTTCCTGATATGAGCATAGAAGTGGCTGAAAGAATCATTAACCGGGGAATCAACTCCCTGGAGGATGTGGCCTCCCTGTCGGTTGAGGAATTAGCCTCGATTTCCGGTGTGGGGGAGGTCATGGCCCGGAACATTATCCAGAGTGCATCGGAAAAACTCAAGAGACAAGATACGGGAGGTGATATAATTTGAAAAAAGTTCGTGTTCATGAAATCGCTAAAAAGTTGGGTATGTCAAGCAAGGAGCTGGTAGCGGAGGTTCAGGATCTGGGAGTGGAAATCAAAAGCTATATGAGTACCGTAGATGAGGATACGGCTAAGCTGATTCTGGAGATGCTCACCCCGGCTAAAGAAGACATCGCTGGAAAGGGAGTCAAAAAATCAGAGGGTCAAAATCAAAATAAAACAGGTCAGGATAAAGTAAAGACATCTCCCGATTTCGAGGCTGAAGAGCTTCTGCAGGAAGAGCCGGTTTCGGTGGAGGATGAAAAGGCCGACGAGGTCAAAGAGGCGGAACTCCCCGCAAAGATACAACTTACGGAAGCGGTTACGGTTAAAGAGCTGGCTGAAAAAATGGGTAAAAAGCCCAATGAAGTAATCAAAAAGCTTATCCAGCTCGGAGTTATGGCTTCCATCAACCAGATTCTGGATGTCAGTATTGCCATGTCGGTAGTTGAGAGCTTCGGTTTTCAGGTCAGTATGGTTTCCCTTGAAGGGAAGGAAGATCTGGATATGACCGAAAATGATCCCGCCCTGCTCGTTCATCGCCCTCCGGTGGTAACGGTCATGGGCCATGTCGATCATGGGAAAACCAAGCTCCTGGACGCTATCCGAAAGACGAACGTGGCTTCCAGCGAGCACGGAGGTATCACCCAGCATATCGGTGCCTACAAGGTGAGGTTGAAGGGTGGAGACGTGACGTTTCTGGACACCCCTGGTCATGAAGCCTTTACGGCCATGCGTGCCCGCGGAGCACAGGTAACAGACGTTGTTGTCCTGGTAGTCGCGGCGGATGACGGTGTTATGCCGCAAACCATCGAAGCCATTAACCACGCACGGGCTGCCGGGGTGCCGATCGTGGTCGCTATCAATAAAATAGACAAGCCGGAAGCTAATCCGGAGCGGGTTAAAAATGACCTTGCCAAGCTGGACCTATTGCCTGAAGAGTGGGGCGGAAAGACTATCGTTGTGGAAGTGTCGGCCAAAGCCGGGATCGGCATTGACAATCTTCTGGAAATGATGCTCCTGGAGTCCGAAATGCTTGAGCTGAAGGCCAATCCCAACCGGACGGCCACGGGAACCATCATCGAAGCCAAGCTGCATAAGGGGCGAGGGCCGGTGGCTACCGTCCTGGTCCAGAACGGGACCCTGCGGGTCGGTGATCCCTTCGTGACCGGCCTGTACTACGGCAAGGTGCGTGCCCTGATTAATGACAAGGGGGAAAATGTCAAGGAGGCGCCCCCTTCTACCCCGGTGGAAATCCTGGGTATCTCAGGGGTTCCCCAGGTAGGGGATTCGTTCATTGTCGTCAGCGATGAGCGCAAGGCCCGTCTGATCAGCACTATTCGCCTTGAAAAACAAAGAACCGAGGGCTTGCGCAAAACAGCCAAAGTAACCCTCGAAGACCTCTACGACCGGATCAAAAAAGGAGAGGTCAAGGAGCTGAAAGTAATTTTGAAGGCAGATGTGCAGGGCTCCGTGCAGGCCATCACCGATTCCCTGGAGCGGCTCAGCACGCCGGAAGTCAGCCTGAAGGTCATTCACGGTTCGGTGGGAGCCATCACGGAAAGCGATATCATGCTCGCATCCTCTTCGGATGCCATTATCCTTGGCTTCAATGTCCGGCCTGAACCGAAAGCCTCAACCCTGGCAGAAAAGGAAAAGGTGGATATCCGCAACTATACGATCATCTACGACCTGTTGAAAGATGTGCGGTCCGCCATGAAAGGGATGCTCGAGCCTACCTACAAAGAGATCATCCTTGGCCGGGCCGAAGTGCGGCAGGTATTTAATATCCCCAAGATCGGGGCCATTGGCGGGGCCTATGTCACGGAGGGGAAAATCCTCAAAGGATCAAAACTGCGCCTCCTGCGGGACAACATTGTCATTTATGAGGGGAAAATCTCTTCCCTCCGGCGGTTTAAAGACGATGCCCGCGAGGTCCAGACCGGCTACGAGTGCGGAATCGGACTGGAGAATTACAGCGACCTCAAGCCCGGAGATATTATCGAAGACTACGAATTACAGGAGATGGAGGTTAAGCTGTAAGCAGGTACAGACTGCGGCACCTCTTCTTTCTCCCCTGCTTAGCCGCTCCTCCCCCGTGTTCGTCCATGCTTCTTGCTTGACAAAAATCCCGAAGAATGGTAAAAAGATATCTGTAGAATGATTTTTTCCTGGAAACCCGATAGAATAATTCCCCGTATCTGAACTGCCGAAGTGGCGGAATTGGCAGACGCGCTAGATTCAGGGTCTAGTGAGGCTTAGCCTTGTGGGGGTTCGAGTCCCCCCTTCGGCATCCTTAAGTCAACGTTTTGGTCAACATTTTCCAAATATGCCTCCAATTTTTCAATCGCGATTTTCAAGTCGTAGAGGTTCCATATATTGTCAGCAGGGAATGAAAATGAAGAAGAATGTTAATTATCCTTATGTTCAGTCAATTTTACATTGCCATGAATCAATATGGTGAGGGAATTCTCCCTGGTTCTGGCCAGGCCATAATCGAAAGAGAGGTTAATCAGGCGGCTGTCCATGAGATGAATTCTGATGGTCCCCTTCTTGACCTTGGTAATGAGCGGAGCATGATGAGCATAGATGCCGATCTCTCCGTCAGAGGTTGGCATTACGACATGGTCCACCTGCTGATCAAATATGGTTTTATCAGGGGTAATGACTCTGAGCTGTAAGGATTGATGCTTCTCTCCTTCCATCGCCGTTCTCCTCTCTCCTGTTTTGAAATGCCTGCCCTTACAAAGAGGCACAAGGTTCTCATTCAGTTTTTTCTCTGTGCTCCTCTGTGCCCCAGTGTCTCAGTGGTGTCCTTATATATTTTATCGGGATTATGGAAACTGCCTGACCTCCTGTTCAACGCCTCTATCCTTCCCCCTGCAGGGTCTTGGCCTTTTGCATGGCTTCTTCAATGTCGCCGACCATATAAAAAGCCTGGTCCGGGATATGGTCACACCGGCCGGACAAAAGTTCCTTGAAGCTCTCGATGGTATCCTGCAGCTTGACATACCTGCCCGGCTGGCCGGTAAAGGACTCAGCCACGAAAAAGGGCTGTGAAAGGAATTTTTCAATTTTACGGGCCCGGCGGACAATGACTTTATCTTCTTCCGACAGCTCATCCATGCCGAGAATGGCGATAATGTCCTGGAGATCTTTATACCGCTGGAGAATCCGCTGGATCTCACGAGCGGTCTCGTAGTGCTCCTGCCCTACCACATCAGGGGCCAGAACGCGGGAGTAGGATTCGAGAGGGTCTACAGCCGGATAAATGCCCTTCTCAGCGATTTTGCGGGAGAGGACCGTGGTCGCATCAAGGTGTGAGAAGGTTGTAGCCGGAGCAGGGTCAGTAATATCGTCAGCCGGTACGTAAACGGCCTGAATACTGGTGATCGAGCCGAATTTGGTTGAAGTAATGCGCTCTTGCAATTCACCCATTTCCGTAGCCAGAGTAGGCTGGTATCCTGCTGCCGAGGGCATGCGGCTCAGGAGGGCCGACACCTCAGATCCTGCCTGAGAGAAGCGGAAGATATTGTCGATAAAAAGCAAAACGTCCACATGGTGGTGATCCCGGAAATATTCGGCCACGGTTACGGCAGAAAGTCCGACCCGAAGTCTCGCTCCCGGCGGCTCGTTCATCTGGCCATAGACCAGAACGGTCTTGCCAAGAACTCCGGCCTGCTTCATTTCCAGCCACAGATCGGTCCCTTCCCTGGTTCTTTCACCGACCCCGGCAAAAACCGAGTAGCCGCCGTGAACCCTGGCAATATTATTGATCAGCTCCATGATAACCACGGTCTTGCCCACTCCCGCGCCGCCGAACAGTCCGGTTTTTCCTCCCTTGACGTAGGGCTCCAGAAGATCTACCACCTTGATGCCGGTTTCAAATATTTCCAGCTTCGGTTCCACATCCACAAACTGAGGGGGTTCATGGTGAATAGGCTTTCGCTCCTTGATGGTGATCTTCTCCCCGTCATCCATGAAGTCTCCCTTCAGGTTGAATACCCGCCCAAGGGTGCTCTCACCTACCGGCATCATGATCGGGTTGCCGGTATCCACGACATTCATACCACGGGCGACTCCGTCAGTGGACCCAAGAGAAATCGCCCGGACCATTGCTCCCCCGATATGCTGCTGGACCTCGGCGGTCAAAGAAGATTTCCGGCCCTCGATCTCGACTTCGATCTCCAGGGCATTGTAAATCTCAGGCAGATCCCCTGACGGGAATTCCACATCCATGGTTGACCCAATAACCTGAACCACTTTTCCAATGTTCATGATCTCCCCCACCTAGTATACCTGAGAATTCAGGAGTCAGAAGTCAGAAGTCAGAATAAAGGCTGTCTTTTCTCCTGACTTCTGACTTCTGGATTCTGACTCCTGACTAAAAGTTCAATAACCACCCGTTCATAGTATATTTAATCCCGCTGAAGAGCTAAGACCGTGCCCATCATTTCATTGACTTCCTTGGTGATCTTGGCCTGACGGAGCGTATGGTACATGCTGCGCAGCTCTTCGATCTTGTCCTGGGCTGCGTCCGTGGCCTGTTTCATGGCCAGCCGGCGGGCAATCTGTTCACAGACCATACTCTCCAGCAATGCCTTGTATATCCGATTGATAATCACCTCCGGCAGCATGGCCTCCATAAGCTCCGGAACGCTTGGATGACACATGACGGGGCTGACCTTCAGGGGTTTCTGTCCCTGGATCTTCTTTAATATTCCTTTCCACGGCGACAGGTGCTCGGCCACTACCCGGTAGGTGGCGCTGGCCACGTAGTGAGTATAAACCAGGTAGAGGTCGTCAATTTTACCAAGGTGAATATCCTGCATCAGCCGGTGGCCGAAGTCCACGATTTGCGCGTATGTAAACCGGTCGCTCACATTGGCCAGGGAGTGCTCGACCGGAAGGTTGCGGCGGTTTACCTGCTGGGCCGCTTTCTTGCCCGCGGTATAGTAGCGCAGCTTGATCTTCGCCTCCCGCAGCCTGCCCTCCAGCTTTTCCAGCTCATGGCTTAAAGCCACATTAAAACCGGCGCACAGCCCCTGATTGGAAGCGATAAAGACAACTCCCGCGGTTTGAATGGTTTTCCGTCCGCTTACGGTACATAATTCAGGGCTGATGCCCTCTCCCAGGGCTGAAAGAAAAAAATCCTCAGCCATATCAAGCAGCATGGCATTATACGCTTTGGCCGATTCCATCCGGTACATCATGCGGGTCATGCGGACCGTGGCGATTTTCTCCATGGTCATGGTGATTTTGCTGATGCTGATGGAAGCCTCGATTCTCTTTCTGATATCCCGTAAATTTGGCATGGTGAGTTACTCTTCGCCCTCCACAAGGAGCTTTCCCGTTTTTTTCCGGTCAGAATGTTACAAGCAGCCATAAGTTCGTTTGCTTTTCACTGACTACTACTGACTACTGACTACTGATCAGACTACTTCATCTTCTACCCCTGTTTCCTCCTGGGTCTGAAGCTTATGGTCCCTGAAAAATTTTACTGAAAATTCTTCCATAATCTCTTTGAGCTTTTCCTCATCACCCAGGTTTCCGGTATCCTTGATCAGGGCTGGGATTTCGGAGTATATACTGTGAACGTAGTTTAAAAATTCCTTCTCGAAGGCAGGAATCAGCTTTTGGGGAACCCGGTCCAGCCCGCCGCGGGAGGCGGCAAAGAGAATCAGAACCTGGTCCTCCATGGGCATGGGCACATACTGGACCTGTTTCAGCACTTCCACCAGCTTTTCCCCCCGCTGCAATTGCCTCTGCGTGGCCTTGTCAAGGTCCGTACCAAGCTGGGCAAAGGTGAGAAGCTCGCGGTATTGGGCCATTTCAAGGCGCAGGGAGCCGGCAACCTTTTTCATGGCCTTGGTCTGGGCATTGCCTCCCACGCGGGACACGGAGATACCGACATCGACGGCAGGTCGAATACCGGAGGCAAAAAGGTTGGGCAGGAGGTAAATCTGGCCATCGGTAATGGAAATAACATTGGTGGGGATATAGGCCGAAACCTCTCCCTCCTGGGTTTCGATAATGGGCAGGGCAGTGAGAGACCCTCCGCCGAGCTTGTCTGATAGTTTGCCAGCCCTCTCAAGCAGCCTGGAATGGCAGTAAAAAACGTCCCCCGGATATGCTTCCCTGCCCGGCGGGCGGTTCAGCAGCAGGGAAAGCTGCCGGTAGGCATCGGCCTGTTTTGACAGGTCATCGTAAACTACCAGGGTGTCCTTGTGCTGTTCGTACATGAATTCTTCGGCAATGGTGCAGCCGACATAAGGTGCTATGTACTGCATGGGAGCGAAGGTACTGGCACTGGCTGAAACCACAACCGTATAATCCAGGGCATCATGTTTGCGAAGCCGTTCCACGATGGCGGCAATGGTCGAGGTTTTCTGGCCGATGGCCACGTACACACAGATAACTCCGGTATCCTTCTGGTTGAGAATAGCGTCCAGAGCAATGGCTGTCTTTCCGGTTTTCCGGTCGCCGATAATCAGCTCCCGCTGTCCCCGCCCGATGGGAACCATACTGTCAATGGCCTTGATCCCGGTCTGCAGCGGGATGCGGATGGGCTGGCGGTCAGTGATGCCGGGAGCGGGCCGCTCGACCAGTCGGCGGTGTTTGAAGGGAATGGGACCGCGACCATCCAGGGGTTCCCCCAAAGGATCGATGACCCGGCCGATCAGCCCTTCGCCAACAGGAACAGACAAGAGCCTCTTGAGACGTTTGACCAGGCAGCCTTCACGAATCTTCAGGTAATCACCCAGAACCACCACTCCGACGGTTTCCGGCTCCAGATTAAAGGCCAGGCCCTGTATTCCGTTTTCAAATTCGATCATCTCCCCGGCCATGACATCACGAAGACCGCTGATCCGGGCAATTCCATCTCCCAGCTCCATGACAGTTCCGACCTCATCCACTTCGAGCCTGGTTTCGTAACTTTCAAGCTCTTTCTGGATGATCGTGGATAGTTCGGTCATGTTGACCTTCATCTTAGTTTTTCACCCCCCTGTTCGAAAGAAGACAAAAGCGTTTTCGCATGATTTCCAGTTCATGTTTGATTGAACAGTCAATATGGAAAGTATCACTATTGATGATAAAGCCACCCAGGATTTGCGGATCGACTACCGGCGTCAGGATAATGTTCTGGGTAAAAACCCTGGTCAGCAGGGCATGAAACCGCTCATAGTACCGATCATCCAGAGGGAAGGGGGAAATAACCCTTACCCGCTGGTTATTCAGATATTCATCCTGCAGTTGGCTAAAGTTCCGGTAAACGAATGGAAGGACCCCGGTATGGTTCCAGCGGATCATCAACCGGATAAAGGACCGAAAGGCCGGATGCAGGTATTTGTCAAAGATACTCTCGATCTTGGCCGCCTTCACCTCCCTGGTTATGGCCTGAGACAGGAAGAAATTCCGCAGCAGCGTATGTTCGTTCCACACCTCCATGAGCTGCCCGAACTGCTCTCCGATCTCCTCGACCAATCCGCGGGCTTTGGCGAACTGAAAAAGGGCCCTGGCATAAGCTGCGGCTGCTTTTTGTTTTCTCATCCCTACCTCTATTCAGGTTGTTGAGGCTGCAGGCTGTTAATGCCTGCAGTCTATCCTACCTAAATATCAATGCGGTTTAAACTGGGTACAATTTTGCTGGTACTCGGTCAGGTATCGCTCCAGAAGTTCGTAGCCTTTGGGGCCATCCAGATCTCTTTGCAAATAGCGATAGGTCAACTGGAAAGAGATATCAATAATATCCTTTTTAAACTCATCCAGGGCTTTGGCCCGCGTCTGCTCGATATCCATCTCCGCCTTTTTCAGGAGCGCCTCTGCCTGAAGTTTGGCTTCGGTCAGGATCTTGTTTTTGATCTCAATAGCCGAGGCCTTGCTTTTATTGATGATATCCAGGGCCTCTTCTTTTGCCTTGAGCAGCGTTTCTTTCCGGTTAGCCAAAAGGACATCCACCTTCTCCCGTTCCTTTTTGGCATATTGAATATCATCGTTGATTTTGTCAGCCCGGCCGTCCAGGCCGTCGAGCACCCTACCCCACACCATTTTCCAGAGGACCGTCACGAGAAGGCCAAAGGTCAACAACGTCCAGATAAACAGGCCAGGCTCTACCTTCAACAGCCCGTCTTGCAGAATCGATAACATGGAAAGATCTCCTTGAGCCTTAAATCAGGGCTATCGGTTTCGCTTACTTGGTAGCAACAATGATGCAAATAACCAGAGCAAAGAGGGCGATCCCTTCCACCAGGGCTGCGGCAATCAGCATCGTTGCCCGGATCGGGTTTAAGGTCTCCGGCTGCCTGGCAATCCCCTCTACCGCGTTTCCGCCAATCAGACCAATCCCTATTCCAGCGCCTACCGCAGCCAGTCCTGCTCCAATGGCAGCCCCAAGAGATGCTACGCTCGGTGTCATATCCTGTTACCTCCTTCAATAGGTTCTTGTAATGGATTTTTGGATTTAAATACCAGGTGTCTTAATGCCCTTCGTTTCCTGCCATGCCTATGTAGATGGCGGACAGGAACGTAAAGATATATGCCTGAAGCAGGCATTCGAGGACTTCCAGCAAGCCTACAGCCACGGCCATAGGCACCGAGCCCAGCCCGATGGCGGCCTGTTGAAACATGATAATCAGGTAGAGAAGAACGATCAGAATGATATGGCCACCCAGCATGTTGGCAAACAGTCGAATCATCAGGGCAAAGGGTTTGCTGAACAGGCCGACGAATTCATTCAGCACGATTATGGGTGAGAGAATCATCGGCACACCCTCCGGCAGAAGGTGTTTCCAGTAGCGGATAACTCCCTGCCGGGCCATGCCGTAAATCTGGGTAAAAATGAAGGTCACCACTGCCAGGGCCATGGTGACAGCCAGATTGGCGGTTGCTGTTTTGCCAAAAGGGAAAAGGCCCAACAGGTTGCAAAAAAGAATAAACAGGAACTGGGTGCAGAAGAAGGGTAAAAAAGGCCGATAGTTATTGCCTACAAACGGCTTGACAATATCATCCCGGATAAAGTTGACGAAAAATTCCACCAGCATCATGAGCCTGGTGGGACGGTCCAGATTACGGGTCGAAAATTGCCGGGCGGCAATGGACAGGATGACAATCAGCAAAACGCACACTACCCACATGGCCACAAGATGCCTGGTGATCGTCAGGTCAATGCCCCAGAGCGAGAGATGAACCAGTGGTGCATCTCCAATGTGATGAAGCAGAATATTCAAGATCCCTTCTTCATGTGCATTCATGATGATCCCTCGGATTGGGAAGAGGTGAAAGTATTGTTTGATAATAGATGCGGGTGAATAAAAGATGCTGTCGCTCTTTTTCCTCTTGCCCATTATATCGGATCAGGTTGAGCAAAAAATCGTCGGAATCAGCCGCAAAGTATTTTCAGAATGCTCATGAATTTTGAATCTTCGAGGGATCTCCCTCCCGTGATTATATTTCCTGCAGATATTTGGCCACCTTCAGTAGGGCGGTGCACCCCTGGCCTGCGGCAATGGTGTATTGATACTCGTGGATGGAAGAACAGTCCCCGGCTGCGTAGACTCCCTTGACTGAAGTGTGGGTATTGCAGTCGATGAGGATATGGTTATGACCATCCAGTTCGACAAACCCTTCAAGGAATTCGGTATTGGGGCTGCGCCCGATTTCCACGAACACGCCCTGAACGGGAAGTCTCTTTTTCTCCCCATACTGCTCGTATTCGATGGCCTCAACACCCTGCTCGCCCAGAATAGCCGTGGTATTGGCATCGGGAATGACCCTCACCTTTTCCTGGCTGGTGATCACGTCAATGAGATACTCATGGGCTGTAAAGTACCTGCCAATATTGATCAGATAGATCTTTCTGGCAATATGCATCAGGTAATCCGCTGCTTCCAGGGCCGAGCTTCCACCACCAATGACTGCCACCTCCCTGCCCGCAAAAAGCGGGCCGTCGCAGATGGCGCAATAGCTTACTCCCCGGTTGGCCAGGCGGTTCTCTCCGGGAACATTCAACTTTTTAGCGCGGGCTCCTGTGGCCAGAATTACCGATTTGGCATGATATTCCCCCTGATCCGAGACCACCAGAAATCCGCCTCTGAGCTTTTCGATCCGCCTGACTTCTTCCCCTTCCCGGATAGGAATTTTATTGAATTCAGCCTGCTTTCGCAAAGTCTCCATGAACTCAAAACCATTGGTTGCAACAATTCCCGGATAATTCAGGATTTCTCCACTTTCCAGAATTTGCCCCCCGAACTGCCTGGCAAGACAGAGAAAATCCATCTTTTTTCTGGCAGCATAGATCCCGGCGGTTACGCCGGCAATGCCAGCCCCAATGATAATCGTCTCGTACATGGTATTTTTTCTCCCTTGGTAATTATCGGTTTTTGCTTATCGTATTGGCTGAAAGAGCCTGCCGCGTTTTGATTGTGCCATGTCCTGCGGCCAGTAATCAAGTATCGGCTTTTTCAGGAACGGGAGATGATCCGGTCAGGCGGGTGGTGAGGAGCAGTAGTGGAGTTAAGCACCTTTTCGGTGTTGTTTTACCAACACCGAAAGGTGCTTAACTCCTTCCCCCCCCCGAGGAAATTCCTCGCCCTTATTGGAAAAAGGATACGGAAGGTGGCGGGAATAAGGAGCATGAGAAAGGATCGAAAGAGCTGGAGAACGAGCCGAACGGGAACGTCAGAAAGTCACAGGCACTGGAAGATGAGCCGCCGCCGCCATCCAACAAATTCACAACACCGCGAGCATAAGAATAAGAGCCGCTCCCTGAGTAAGAACTTGAACTTGATCCGAGCCAGGGACCACAGACACCGGAGAAGCCGTATAAACTGGAATTAGCCACAGGTCCGTATCCTTTAGATAATGTTGTCCAGGGAGAAAAAGCAGTACCGAATAGCGACCACGGGCTCCAGGGGAACCATCCCCCCTGAAGAAATTCCCAAGTAGATGGGGTTGTAATTTCTGTATCGGAAGGTATTTCATCCAGGATCGGGTGATCACTGTTTTCTAATTCAGCCGCAAGCAACCGGGAAGATAGATCGATGGGTTCAGCCCATGACGGATCATTGGGATCGGAAAGATCCGCTACCCGCAGGCCGGAATTATCCAAAAGGTAAAGGCAATCCTCATCGCAGGTCATGCTCAGGGGCCGCTCCGCAAGGCGGAGGGTGGAAACGATGCCCGGTGATGCCGCTTGGTCGGTCAGGTCCAGGATGTCAACATAGAAGCGGCTGTCAAAGACCGATGATTTTAAAACCAGGGCATATTCCCCCTGCAGCACAACCTGTTTCTCTCTGCCCACAAGGTTGACCGATTCCTGAAGAACAGGCTGGCCGGGATTGGTTATATCCAGGATATGCAGCCGGGACTTGACCTGCGTTTGTCCGGTGACCAGATAGATGCGGTTTCCTTTCCAGGCCGTGCTTTCGCCGGTTATATCCGGAATACCGACGGGCAACTCCTGCGCGTCAGCCGCCTGTACATTAAAAACATACCCACCTTCGGGATATTGACCAAACACGTACAGATACCCCTGCCTCAGCAGCATGGTCCCCACTTTCCCCTCCAATGAGAAGAGGGGAGATATCTCCAGCTCATCCGGGCTGCTCAGGGATACTTCGTAGATGATACTTTCTTCTCCGTCCCCGCCTTCATCCAGGGCCAGGTAGACATTCTCCTCTCCGATGGCCAGATCAGCTATTATCCCCCCTTCCAGGATCAGAGAATTCACCAGGAGCGGGTCTTCAGGATCAGCACAATCGACAATCCAAAGCACAGCGGGATATTTCCGGAAGACGAAAGCCAGATCACCAGCTACCATAATTTTGTCCACTCCGGCCATTACCCCGTTCATCTCTTCATCTCCCCAGGGGAGCACAATCCGGGCTATTGGCAGCAGTCCCCCGTCCGCTTCCGGAGATTGCGTAAAAACGGCCAGGCCCGCTTCGGCAACCGGCTCATCCTCCCAGATATCAAACCCATTCCGGGCATAAATAACATACAGATAGTCGCCGCGTACTGCTAAGTCCCGAAGCTCATAAGGCACTGTTGGATAGTCGGGCGCAGGAGTTGCCTTTTTCACCGTCCGGGTCGAGAGAGAAGAAGACAGAAAAGGTGTCCAGAGCGGCGGCATAAAATAGGGCAGTGCTGTAAGAGCGGAGAATCCGGCGTAGGTATCCGAAGATGCCTGCCCGGTTCGCTGCCGGGCTTCGCTGGATACCGCAAAAAAGTGCCCCGTCAGAAGGGCAAGGACAAGGAGCTGAAAAAGAGGTTTTCTGAAAAGAGGCTTTCTGGAAAGATTCGGCAGCATACTTTCTCCTCATCATGAAAGATAAAGGGGGGTTCGTTGAACCGGATAACGGTTACCAGTACTTTCATCAGCCTTCACTCCGGGTACTCATACACAGCTTACCAGTAAGCAATTTTCATGCTGACGGGGAAAGAAAGAACAGAGCAGGTTAGTGGATTCAGGGAGATATGGCCCCTGTGAAGGCACCTGCACCTCTCTGGAGCAGTGCCAGGGAATGGGCACAAAGGAGCAGAGGGGCAAAGTTTGAGCATCTTGGGTGCTGGAAATGAGCAGGGCAGGAATGACAGCCTGCCATGCATACCAGGTCAGATAAAGTAATCCATGAGGTCGGTGAAACGGTCAGCGGTGATATCGGGCCTGATGGTCCCTTTCCGCCCGAATCCGCTGCTCAGGAAAACGGTGGTCACACCCGCCTTCTGGCCGGTTTCAACGTCAATGCAACTGTCTCCGACCATTACCGCCTCCTGCCGCCCGAGGCCGTATGTATCCAGGATGGCCAGCAGCCTGGAAGGGTCTGGCTTCAGCGGCATTCCTCCGGCATCACCGATTACTTCGGTAAAATAGCGGGCTATGCCCAGTTGCTGAACAATCATCCTGGCTTCCGTATCAAGCTTATTGGTCAGCACAAATTGCTTTTTGTGCCGGAAATGCTCAAGCACTTCGGTCACGCCCTGATACAGGGTGGTGAAGTCTGTCAGGTGCCGGTGGTAATAGTCACAGAAGACCCTGAATCCTTCTTCAAGAAGCTCTTCATGGCCGTCGAGCGTCCGGTTGACCAGATGCCTTACTCCAAGGCCGATGTAGCCCTGCACTTCCTCCTCGGTTTTGGGTGCAAGGCCAAAGTGGGTGAGCATGGCATGAGCGGCTGCGTACAGATCACGCCGGGAATCGACTAATGTTCCGTCAAGATCGTAGATAAGGGCCTGGATCGGTTTTTGGTTTGTCATGAATTACCGGGAGGCCGGGAGAGTATCCGCACGGAAGAGAGAATAGCCGGGATATCGAGGCGCTGCACCAGATACATGAACTGGGGCACCGCACAGCCGCATTTCGAGCAATCCACCTCCGGTCCCATAACGCATGGGGTTTTGAATTCTCCCTGCGCGGTCAATCCGACGATGCAGTTGCCGGCCGGGCAACTCCGGCTCCAGGGAGTGGTGCAGCAATTCTCCAGTTGTTTGATGCTGTTGACGACGAAATAGGGGTGGTCATGTTTCAGCTTTTTGATGGTCTCTACGGTATCGTGACGCTCCTGGGGACTCAGGAGCAGGCCCGAAGTATCGTTGAACGTTGGCGTGTAGAAGCCGAAAATGATTCCCCGGCACCGGTCGCGCCAGAACTCCACGGTTTCCCGCAGGACCTTTTCCTCGCGGTTGATCTGGGTAATATCGTAGATGATAAAACAGTCCGGGCGGACATTCTTGACGACCTCCTCCCATTGACCCCGCTGCCGGTTGTGGATCTCCTGATTGCCGTCGATGGAAACCAGAAAAGAGACATTTCTCCAGGTTGCAGGAAGCGGGATGGTTCCGTTGGTGGCAACCCAGTTCCATTTAAACAGGTGAATTAATCTTTCAATGCTCTCGGCCCGCAAAAGAGGCTCTCCCCCGGTCCATGCTCCGTAGTATCGATAGCTTTGGGGAAAAGAAGAGAGTATCTTTTCCCACTGCTCGGTGGATATCTCCGGTTTATGCTGATACCATTTCATGTAGCAGGTCTTGCAGGAAAGATTACATTTGTGAGTAAGGTCAATACTGAACCCGATGGGTTTTCGCCGCAGAATGTGATACCAAATATTGACATAGTCGATAGCGTTCATAACCAGTCTTTCACCCTTCCCGCCGGTTCAGGGCCCGACAAAGGCACATTTCAGAGCCCGTGAAATGACCCTGGTGCCCATAAGCCGCATCAGAATTTCCGCCGCCCAGCCGAACCGGTAAACAACAAAATCAGCCCTCTTTCGCGTATTCAGGGCATTTGCAAACTCCCGTCCACACTCTATCTTCCATTGCTTTTCATAATCTTCAAGGGGCCTGCCCTGCTGCACATGGTCGGCGCTGACCTCACCGGCAATGCGTCCGCAGATCATGGCCGTAGGGATGCCCCCTCCGTTGGTGGCCATGACATGCCCTCCGGCATCGCCGACCAGGATGGTGTTGCCAATGACTGTCTGCGCAAGAGGGCCATTGACCGGCACCAGCCCGGCGATCGTGGAGATTTTCCGGCCACCGGCTGCCTTCTTTACCATGTAGGGACTCTGAATAAATTCGTCCAGGAGCTTCAGAATATTCCGGTCATAGAAGCTCTTTCGAATCCCCAGGCCGACATTCGCCCGGTCTTTCCCCTTGGGGATCACCCAGGCATATCCGCCCGGAGAGACATTCCCGTAATACATCTCGACCACTCCGGGCTCGATCCTGAGTCCCTCCATAACATACTGAACACAGACGGCCAGGTCTTTCTGAATGGAGATACCGAGAAGGGGATTGAGCAGGTTCCGGTTCGGGCCGCAGGCAAGGATAATCACACGGGGACGATAGATTGTGCCGCGAGCGTAAACCGCGCCCTTCTCCACTTTCTCAACCCTGGTGTTCATGTGAACCGTGACCCCGGCCCTGGCCGCCTCATCGAGCAGATGCTGCTCGAACTTCTCCCGGTACACGCTGTGCCCCTTGAGCGGAACATCAAAACTCCTGCCCTTTGGAGAGTATACCCTCACAATATCAATCCGCTGGGCAATCAGATTCTCGCGAATATCGTATAATTCCGGAAGCAGTTGACTGCGCACAAAAATCTTTTCCAACTCTTCGGCTACAGGGAAAAACTCGCCGCACCGGATAGGAATGCCGATCGTCTTTTTCTGCTCCAGCAAAAGAGTCCTGGCCCCCCCCAGTGCTGCATACCTGCCAGCTATAGCCCCGGCAGGCCCTCCTCCGATTACCACAACGTCAATGTCTTGTTTTGAATTCATCCTTGTGTTCCCTCAAGCAAAGCGACAACCTTAAGCAAAATGACGGCCTTAGGCAAAGCGACAGCCTTAATTCCGGGAGAAAAACAGATTCCCACCCTCATTCTGGGAGAAAACCAGATTCTGGTTGGAAACCAGAACTCTGACAGAAAACCAGCTTCTCGATTCTCCGATCATTCTATCTGGATAAAAATCGGGAATTGCTCGAGAATGCACTGTACTGCTATGGCATATACTAATATGTTTACTATGGCAAATATGCTAATTATCCGTACGATAGGCAGTAATATAATATCGTTGGTTATTGAATAGTATACCCTTTTCTGACCTTTTTCACAATGCTAATATTGCAGCCCAGATGCTGCCCACCGCTGCCTTCATTGCTGTCCATAGTTGTAGCATAGGAGCAACCGAACATCCATTGTTCTCCTCCCCCCCATGAATAATTCAGAGTGTCCATCCGCATCACGATAAGCAGCCTTTTCATCCGTCTTTTTCCTCCCCTCGCCACCTTTGAGGTCACCTGTTCTCCCTCGCCCCTTTAATGGATCACCTTTTTACTCTTCCTCACTTAATGGGGGAATCCGGATGGGGGTGATGGTTATTATCAACTTTCTATTTTATTTGTTGACTTTAGGCAGGGAGCTTTATTATAATCAATTCAAAGTGGATTGGGGGACTAGCTCAGCGGGAGAGCGCTGCCTTCGCATGGCAGAAGCCAGGGGTTCAAATCCCCTGTCCTCCACCAAGTAAAATCAATGTGTTAAGTGAAATTCATTATTTTGTAATTTTTTATAGCCACTTCTATTTCCACTTTATTATACTATTATGTAATTTTTTTTAAAAAATCATCAAAAATATTGCAAAAGTAAAGTTTTGGGTTGTTGTTTATAGAGTATTTCATCAGTGGGCCTTTCTTTCTGCCAGGACAATATCTAAAGTCAAATTGCTTCTCTTTAACCCCTTACCTCTATTCCTTATGCATACATACCATCTCTGGTAAGGAAAATAGATATAGCTCTCTAAGACTCTTCGTAATTCCTGTGGCTTATCAGTAAAGATATCAAATGCGTACTCTGCTAAACATTCATGGCCAGGGTTTGTGTGGTCGTTGGGCTGACCCCCAGAACGCGGTATATCTCGCAGAAAATGCGACAGCTCTTAATGACCCCTCGTATGGTCTTGGATTATTTGAAAATGACCCAAAATAGCCGCTACGCATCAACAGTTTAAAAATGAGAACAAATTTATCGTGGGGGAGCGCTGCAGATGTTCCCCATCTTGGATGAAAGCCTCCATAACTCCCATCCCCCTTTGAGGGGGGAGGCTGGGTGGGGGTGATGGTTATTTTTCACCTTCCTCATCGAGAAAAGGAACATGGGGAACATCTGGGAGGCTGTTTCGGGCTTGACGGAATAGGAGAGATATGTTAATATTAAGGCCATATCTTACATTCCCCGGTAGCTCAGTCGGTAGAGCAGGTGGCTGTTAACCACCCCGCCGCTGGTTCGAGTCCGGCCCGGGGAGCCAAAATTCAATCCGCTGATTTCGGCGGTTCTTGTTTAACGCAAGACCCCGAGGGATCATCCCCTCGGGGTCTCGTCGTTTCCGGCGTGTTCACGCCGACTTACGCCCGCCCGCACATTTACCCCTATTCTCCGTTTCGAAGCCCGCAGTCCAGGGGCCGGGTGCAATCCTGGGGGTTGCGGGCGCTCACCGAAAATGTCCTTTCCGAATTCTCCCGTTCTCCGTTTTTCGAGTCGCCTTGTTTAACAGCCCGGCTGCATCCGGGCACCCGCTTCGACATTTCGAACTCTCCTCCGGTAGGTATCTGCCGAAAGCCGGACCAGTGGGTCCGGCGCAAGCGGATTACCAGACAGCGGAAACGGCCGTGAGATCGGAGACCGTTGTGGGTGCCGGCGGCATCGCCCTCGGGCGGTGTCGAACGGGCTCCAACGGCCTTCTTGATGACCGGCCTATCCAGTCCCGCGGCATCCATGACGGAACCCTTCCTCGGCCTCCCGCAAAAGGAGGACCGGATGCCGGCCAACGAACACGTCCCAATCTCTCTCGACGAGGTGATATAGTATAAACGGCTTAGAACTGAACTTTTCCAGAGGAGCCAGGAGTCAGAAGTCAGAAGTCAGAAGGAGGTATGGGCCATCTTAAGTAAGGAGTTCTTTTACCTTACTCCTGGCTCCTGGCTCCTGACTTCTGACTCCTGAGCAAAAAGTTCAATATTCACCCGTTCGCAGTATATCTGAGATCGCCACGATCTTTGTCCGGGGTTACATGCGCCATCGAAACGGACGCCGAATCGCCCCAGATTCCGGCAGTGGGGCAGAGCATGTAGCACAAGTCGAAGAATCTGAAGCGCTTACGGAGATTGACAGGCTTCGTCGATACAATTTTTCTGAGCCAGCAGGATCCCCAGGTTATAAGCGGCCTCAGCCAATGCGGGATCAGCCTTCAGGGCCACACGAAAACAGTGCTCCGCATGGCGCAGGTCGTTGTTTTCGGCCTTGAGAAGCCCCAGGTTGAAGTTTGTATCCGGATTTTCCGGGTCGATCTCTAAAGCTCTCTCAAGCAATGCCCTGGCCTTTTCCCTCTGCCCAAGGCGTACAGAAACGAGAGAGGTATTGAGCAGAGGCGGGATGCTGCGGGGCTCCAGTTTTAAGGCGGCTTCAAAGGCGGACAGGGCTTTTTGAAGATCACCACGATTGAAGAAGTAATTTCCCAGGTTATAGTGTGATGTCCAGTCATCCGGACGGGAGAGCAATGAAGCAACGTACTCCCCGGTTGCCGTTTCAAGGCGCTTTTGGTCTTTCTCCTTCAGCAGCATTCCAGGATAACTGGACAGAGCCGCAGCAGCGCGGATACGAACCAGGCGATAATCGTCCCCGACAGCCGGGAGCAGGGCATCCCTGGCTTTGGGGTTCTGATACGAGGCCAGGGCCTCTGCTGCACTTGCCCGCACGAGTGGCGAGGGGTCTTTAATCAGCTTGAGAATTACCGGCCACTTTCTTTCGTCCTCACATGCTCTGAGGAGTCTGATCAGAGAATTAGCGGATATCTCATCGATCTTATCGGGGCCGTTGCGATCCTTATTGGTCAGATAGTTCAGCATGTCCGGCAACCGCGACCAGTCCTGTTTCCGGGCGGCATCGATCAGACCGGCCCATCCAGGTCGATCACAGCGGGCAGGGCATAGAGGCGTTATTAGCCGTGGCGTCCTCGAACCGGTAACGGCCGCTCGTTGTATATGGCAGTGGAGGCAGTCGAGCTTTCCGGATCGGGCGCAGGGACTCATCCGCCAGAGGGTATAGGTATAATTTTCACCCAGATCTCTGCCATCGGGGTAAAAATCCCTCTGTTCCAGGGTTACCAGGTCGTAATGATCAAAGAATCTGTCACCCGGACTGAAATCTGCCGTTATCGGCACCATCCTGGCATGACAGGGAGCACAGGTGTCATTGGTCTCTTCTCTGGTGAAATCTCTCCCCCCTCTGATAATTTTCATTTCTCTGGGAACCTGCCCCTTCGGTGTCTGCCGCGCCTTCCGGCAGACCGTATTGTGATCTTCAGCAGGGCCGTGGCAGGTTTCACAGTTAATGCCGGGTTCTGCCCAGGCAGTGCGGTAGGTATCGGTTTTAGGGTCATAATTGCTCGACATCTGGCTCACATGGCAGTTGTAGCAGGAAGTATTGAAGGTATACGCCCGGTCTTTCCAGTCGAGGGCTTCATCCGTAATATCAGGAAAATGGCGGACTCCGCTGGCAGCGGTATCGAACCACTCGCTTTTTCGAACATCATAAGCCACCGCAAGAACCTGCAGCCGTCCCCGCTCCAGAGGAGTGAGAAAATAATAAACATTTTTACCCCCCAGAACAGAGGTGATCTTATACCTTTTTTCCTCCCCGGGGCCGTGCTCAAGAACCCAGCCATCATCTGCGGTTATGTCAGCACGGTAGCGAAACCCGCCGATCGGGATATCGTGTGTCTGGGGCTTGAGTTGCCGCCTTCGGGAAAACTCGCTGGTATAGGGCTGCATGGCCAGGCCGTGCCGTGAAGTAGCCCACAATTGATAGAACTTCTCATGACACTCACGGCAGCTCGAAGAGCCAGCATACCCTTTTCCCTGACAGGGAGATGGAGCCTGGACAGCAATCGACCGTTGAGGGTGGGGGCAGCGACACTGGCCTTGACAGGTGCACCGCCCGGATAGTAAAGGTATTTTGTCCGGTATGGGGTGATTTGAGGCCGTAGCTCGATAATCCGGGCCGCCGCCCGCCCGTCGAGCGGCAGAACATGATATTTGCCTGCCTCGGTCCACCAGCATGGTAAATGGCGCGATAGCCAAACATCTCATAGTACTGGGTCTTTCGCTTGCCCGAAAGCTAAGATAAGCTCGCGCGCTTTGTCCCAGCCCATATCAAACTTGCCCTTGTATTTCCCGATCCATTCCCTGCGCACCTGATGCGGAGCATGCATCGCCCCGGTCGCATAGTAGAGGAAAAACGGTTTATCCGGGGCGGCGTTCTTCAGGTCCCGGATAAACTCGATAGTAATGGAGGGTGGGGCTTGTGTCCACCAAATATCTCGGGTACTTCCAGGCTCTTGCCCCACCCAATACCTCTCAAAAGCCTCCAATCCCGTCATTCCTGCCTGCGCGGGAATGACAGAGAATGAATCCGATGGCTGACATAATGGCTGACATATTTGATCAGCCCTATCTTACCACAGGGATGGTGTCTAATAAATGAGAGCGAACAGCCCACTCACTAATTCAACTACTGCCTCTATCGGATAATCTACAAAAATCATGAAAACTATAACCATCATCCTGCCTATGCCTGAGTAGTTACGTATTTTCTTGGGTACCACATCATGGTAGAATAGAAGATAAAGAGAACCAAGCTGAAACATGAGCGAATAAAGTTAGGGATTGCAATAAGATAGAACAATGTCTATAATGAAGGCATACTAAGAATCAACCCAGGGAAAGCAGCACAGCATGCGAGGATCTGCCCTTGGCAGGGAAAGGAAGCTCCTGATGATTTCAGAGGATAGAGCAACGGATAGAGAGAAGGCAGGGAAAGAAGAAAAGGCAGGCAAAGCAGAGAGCCTGAAAAATTCGAAGACCCCGGAGCAATCCCTTGATGAGGTCGTCCGAAACCTGCCGGAAAATCCCGGCGTCTATCTCATGAAGGATGCTGAGGGGAGGATTCTATATATCGGCAAGGCCATCTCGCTCCGAAAACGGGTAAGCTCGTATTTCCGGAAAACCGCGGCCCAGGATCCCAAGGTGGAATCCCTGGTTCCGCAGATTCGTACCATTGACTATATTGTTACCTCATCCGAGTTGGAAGCTCTTATTCTGGAAAACAATCTTATCAAAAAGCATAAGCCAAAATATAATATCATCCTCAAGGATGATAAAAACTATCCCTATCTCTGTCTGACCGTAACGGAGAAGTATCCCCGCCTGATCGTCAGCAGGCGGGTTTCGAAAGACGGCAATCTCTATTTTGGCCCTTACATCCCGGCCAGTGCCCTGCGAAAAACGCTGAGGATTATCTATCAGCTCTTTCCTCTGCGGCAGTGCCGGACCGTATCCAAGAGAGAACGGCCCTGCCTGCAGCACCAGATGAGAAGATGCGCGGGGCCATGCGCGGAGATAACCGATCCTGAAGAGTACCGGGCTGTCGTGCAGAAGGTGAAGCTGTTTCTGCTGGGGAAAAAGGACCATCTTCTGGCCTCGATGGAAAAACAGATGCTGGAGGCGTCCGAGCGGATGGAATATGAAAAGGCAGCCCAGATCAGGGATCATATCCGGGCGATTCGTCAGACCCTTCAACCTCAGGATGTATTCAGCGCGCAGTTGAAAAACAAGGATATTATCGGCCTGGCCAGGTCAGGGGATATTGTCTGCTTTGTCGTTTTCTTTGTGCGCTTCGGCCATCTGATGGGGAAAAAAGATTTTCTGATCCCTGTGCTCCGCACGACCTCCGATGAAGAAGCCCTTGAGTCTTTTATCATGCAATTCTACAGCCAGGATATCGGTATTCCGAAAAATCTTCTGCTGGGACTGGAAACACCAGAAGCCAGGGTTATCGAGAACTGGCTGTCCGAGCGGCGTGGGTCTGCCGTTTCTCTCGCCACCCCCAGGAGCGGCGAGGGAAAGCGGCAGGTTGACCTGGCCGCCCAGAATGCCCGCATCCTGCTTGAGTCCCATTTGACCAGGAATCTCCATGAAGATCCTGCCTTACGGGCCATGAGGGAAGACCTCGGCCTTCCCCGTCTGCCGTCACGGATCGAGGCCTTTGATATCTCCAATCTGGCGGGAAGTGAAGCTGTCGGGTCCATGGTTTCCTGGATCGACGACAAACCGGCCAAATCGGAGTACCGCAGATTCAAGATCAAAAAAGTTATCGGCATCGATGACTACGCCATGATCCGGGAGGTTGTCCATCGCCGCTACGCCCGGCTTCTCCAGGAGGGCAAGGGCCTGCCGGACCTCATTCTGATCGACGGCGGGAAAGGGCATTTGCAGGCTGGCCGGACAGCGCTGCAGGAGCTTGGCATTACCACCGTTCCAGTCGTTTCACTGGCCAAACGGGAAGAAGAGATATACCTGACAGGTCAGGAATCACCACTTCGCCTTTCCCGGCATTCTGAAAGCCTGCGGTTGTTGCAGAGGATCAGGGACGAGGCGCACCGGTATGCGATCACGTATCACCGCAAACTCAGAGGGGAAAACCTGCTGCGTTCCCCGATGCTGGAGATTGAAGGCATCGGCCCGGCCCGGCAGCGGGCAGTGCTTCGCCACTTTGGAAGCATGGCCAGAGTGAGGGATGCCAGCCTGGATCAATTGGCTGAAGTCCCGGGGATTGACAGCCACATGGCCGAGCGGATTTTCCGATTCTTTCACCCGCGGGGGGAGAATAATTGAACGGTACCGGATTTGCATTTCTATCGTGTGGTGCTTCGACCACTTCACAGGCTGGCGCTTCGCGCCACTGGCCACTGGCCGCTGATCACTGACCACTTACTCACCCGCAGGGAGGGAATAATTGAACCAGTCAGAATCAAATCATGCAGATTTTATCAAGTTCCTCGGCACCGGCGGTGCGCGCTTTGTTGTCTCCCAGCAGATGCGGGCCTCAGGTGGAATATGGCTTTCTTTTCAGGGCACCAAGGTGCATATCGACCCCGGGCCGGGAGCCCTGGTCAGGTGCCTTGCCAGCCGCCCCAGGCTCGATCCTTTGCAGCTTGATGGGATCATTTTAACCCACCGGCACCTTGACCATGCGGCTGATGTCAATATCATGATCGAGGCAATGACCAAAGGAGGATTTCAGAGGAAAGGGACCGTATTTGCCCCGGCAGACGCTCTTGAACATGATCCTGTTGTCCTGCGCTATGTCCGGTCATATCTGGGCGGGATCGAAACCCTTTCCGAGGGCGGATCCTATGCTCTTGGATCAATCCGCTTTTCGACACCCATCCGGCATAATCATCCGGTGGAAACCTATGGTTTGAAGATTGATCTTGCGGGGAAGGTAATTTCACTTATTGCCGACACGCTCTTTTTCGATGAGCTGGCCAGTCATTATTACCAGTCCGATTGCCTGATCATCAATGTTGTCCGCCTGAAATCGTCAGACCAGATTATTTATCACCTCTGCCTGGAGGACGCCGAAAGGATCATGACCGAAGTCCGGCCGAGAAGAGCCCTTCTGACCCATTTCGGCTCTCAGATACTTCAGGCCAAACCCTGGCTGCTGGCTGAAGAGTTATCCCAACGTACCGGCATCCAGGTTACCGCCTGCGCTGATGGGATGAGGCTCTCGATGGATGAGCTGGTTGGCTGATTCCCACTTTCACCATTTCACCTAATTTCCGAAAAATTTCTTTCTGATCTGCACTGGAATTCTCACGGCGTTCTGCCACCGATCAATCCGGTCAATCCACAACATCGGCTGAGCGATCACCTTATGAGGATATTGAGACGATAGAGAAGCGCAGCCATATCAACCAACATTTGCATGATGGTATCAAGTCGCTGGTTAATCTGATCTGCCCGTTGACCTAATGGGCCGAATTCCTTCCTTACCTGGCCGACTTGTGTATCTATCTTTTGATCGAGTTTATCAAATCGGTGGTCAAACTTCGCCAATTTCACCGATTTTTCTCCCCTTGAGCTTGAGCCCGATGTTTCCCTGCGCTTTCTCAGGAGCCCTCTGCCGAGGCTGACCTGTGCGATGCCCTGATTTTGCCCGGCAGCAAAGCCACGCTGGCCGATGCCCGCCACCTTGCAGAGCAGGGCTGGTTTTCGCGGCTGAAAAGCGCCTGTGACCGGGGCGTGGCCCTGATCGGGTTGTCTTTCCTGAGCCTGTCACCGTACGCGGCTATGAAATCCACATGGGCCGGACCGAAATACAGGGCAGGGTCAAACCTTTGTTTGATGCACCTGATGCTGCGGTGGGAGTAATGTCAGACGATACACTGCTGCCGGTGCTGGGGACCTGTGTTCATGGCTTCTTTGACGACGATCAGGCCCGGCGGGCTGTCATCAACTGGCTGGCCGGAAAAAGGGGCTTGCTCCGCAGGAGGCAGGCTTTTCCTACCAGCGATTTCGCCAGGAGCAGCTCGATAAACTTGCGGCTGTGGTGCGGGAAAACTGCGATCTTGAGCGGATAATGAACTGGCTGCAATAGCGTTTCCCCGTGCGTCCGGCCAAAGCCGTGCATTATACAATTTACATTTCCATCCCGATTATGCTAATCTCTGGTATCTTTTTTCAACTGTAAAGCCCATCGCCCGCACAACACAAAGCAAGGAGGGAGAAAGTGCGAAAAATATCAGGGTGCAGGATTTTTCTGTTCGTTTCTATCTTCACAGCCTCTTTTTTGGCAACCGGTTTGCTGTTCACACCTTGTGCCTGGAGCAAAGCCAGGACAATCAGGATCGGTTTCAACATCCCGCTTACCGGTGACATCCCCAAGGTTGGCGAGGGCTCGAAGTATTCGGCTGAAATGCTGAAGCAAAAAATCAATGCCGCCGGAGGGCTCAAAGTCGGGAAAGATACCTATCAGCTCGAATTCATCTACGAGGACAATGAGTCAAAGGCGGAATCAGCCACTGCCGCGGCTATGAAGCTGATCACCCAGGATGAGGTCCTGGCCCTCATCGGCCCCCAGGCCAGCAAGCAGGCTATTCCGGCGGGTGAGATCTGCAATTCGTTCAAGACACCGATGATCACCCCCTGGTCAACCAATCCCCAGGCCACCAGGGACCGGCCCTATGTCTTTCGCGGCTGCTTCCTTGATCCCTTCCAGGGGCCGGTAGTCGCCAATTTTGCCACCAGGGAATTCAAAGCCAAAAAAGCGGCCGTACTCTACGACATAGCCAGCGATTATCCGAAAGGTCTGGCCGAATACTTCAAGGCAGCCTTCGAGAAGATCCACGGACCCGGCTCAGTGGTCGCCTTTGAGACCTTCACCACGAAAGACCGGGACTTCAGCGCCCAGCTGACCAAGATCATAAAATCCGGAGCCGATGTGCTCTTTACCCCACAGTACTACGACGAGGTTCCCCTCATTGTCAAGCAGGCCCACGAGCTTGGCTGGAAAAAGCCGATCATGGGGAGCGATAGCTGGGGTTCGGCAGAGCTGATGAAGCTGTGCGGCGATGACTGCAAGGGGCTTTTCTTCAGCACCCATTATGCTGCTGCGGGGGCCAGGGGAGCCACCAAAGAATTCATTGACAGCTATAAGGCGAAATATGGCTATATTCCTGATGATGTCGCTGCCCTGACCTGGGATTCCATCCGCCTGCTCCTTACGGCGATTCAAAACACCGGAGGATTGAGCGGCAAGGTCGAAAAGGACCGCGAAGCGGTCAAGAACCAGTTGGCCAGGATCAGGGATTTCGAGGGCATCACCGGCAAGATGACCTTCACCCCGGAAGGTGATCCGATCAAGTGCGCGGTCATCGTCAAAATCAACAACCAGGGCGAATTCGAGTTTTATGAATCGGTATGCCCGTGAGGGATGAGGGAGAGGGAGAAGATGGAGAGGGGTATCTGACTTGGAGTGGTTGCCAGCAACCACATGCAGAAAAAAGAAAAGGACACCACAGAGACACAGAGGCACAGAGGTACACAGAGGAAAGTATAGAAATGGGGTGTGAGAGCGAGAGAGAGTGAAAGACTCTGTGGATTAATTTTTTGGAGGTTTGCCATTGCGCAGGATAACGCCTTGCGCCACTGACCACTGACCACTACCAAAAAGGAGAGAGCGTGAGTGACCATTGAGGCTTTCTTCCAGAACCTGCTGAATGCGCTTCAGTGGGGGAGTTTTTATGCCCTGATAGCCCTTGGCTATACCCTGGTGTATGGGGTGCTTCTGCTGATAAATTTCGCTCATGGGGATATTTTCATGGTCGGGGCGTATATCGGGTTCTTCATTGCGACTTTTCTGCTGGGAACCTATGCCTTCCGGCTTCCGGTCATGCTCCCCAATGAAGTCGTCTTCGTGATTACCCTGGTAGCGGCCATGCTTTTGACCGCCCTGGTCGGAGTAACCATCGAGCGGATTGCTTACCGTCCCCTGCGGCGCAAGGGTGCAAGCAGGCTCTATGTGGTGATTACCGCGCTCATGGCCGGGCTGATCCTGGAAAACGGCAATCTGGCCCTGCTGGGTGCAAGCCGCCGGTCCTTTCCGGAACTTCTGCCCAAGTCGATCTACACCCTGGGGGGAATTACCTTCAGCAATATCAAAATCCTGGTTATCGCCACGACGGTTGTGGTTTTTCTCATCCTTGAGCTGATTATTCACAAGACCAGACTGGGCATGGCCATGCGTGCCATTTCCTATGACCGGATGGCAGTGCCGCTGATGGGCATTGCCGCCGATACGGTAATTGTATTTACCTTTGCTCTCGGCTCCGCTCTGGCTGCCCTGGCAGGGGTGTTTTTCGCCACTTCGTATCCGGTGCTTGAGCCGTACATGGGGGCGCTCGTTGGCTGGAAAGCCTTCATCGCTGCCGTGATCGGAGGGATCGGAGATATCCGGGGGGCGTTCCTGGGCGGATTTCTCCTGGGCTTCATCGAGATTTTCGTGGCCGCGGTCTTTCCATCCACCCTGCGGGACCTGATCGCTTTCAGCGTGCTCCTGATATTTCTGACCATCAAGCCGACCGGCCTCTTCGGAGTGGCCAGGGCAACCAAGATCTGATGCGGGGGATTCGATCATTTTTCTCCCTCGCCCCTCTGGGGAGAGGGTTGGGGTGAGGGGCTTTCCTGGTAAGTAGTATAAAACTCATGACATTGCCTAAAATATATGGGGAAGATATTGTTTTTGTTCACCACCATCTAACCTCCCCCTCAATAGGGGGAGGGATTATGAGGGGCATTCGCCCCCTTGTGGAGCAAGTCCTTAAGGAAGAATATGCGACGCTTCATAGTGCCGATTCTGTATCTTATCCTCTGTCTGCTGATCGTCGCCGCTATCCGCGGCGAATGGATCAATGCCTATTTGCAGCTCGTGATCATGTATGCCGGAATCAATATCATCCTGTGCAGTTCCCTGAATATGGTCAACGGGTACATGGGAGAGTTCTCCTGCGGGCATGCAGGGTTTATGGCTGTCGGGGCTTATATCACCTCGGTGCTCAACGTGGGGCTTCTGAATATGTGCTCCGGCGCTGCTTCATCCGGGGCTGCGGCTGGCCCGTCCGCACTTCTTCCTGCGGCCTCACTGGCCCTGTTTCCGGTCACCCTGCTGATCGGCGGGGCAGGCGCGGCTCTGGTCGGACTCCTGGTGGCCATCCCATCCTTCAGAACACGGGGGGATTATCTGGCCATTATTACCCTGGCCGTGAATTATATCGTCAAAAGCTCGGTGGAGAATATCCAGGCCATTGGCGGTGCCAGGGGTTTTATGGGCATGCAGCGGGTGGTCGAGACCATGACCGAATTTTCCGACCTTCCCTGGGTGATGATCTGGATTTTTATTTTTACCGGCCTGACCATTGCCGTCATTCACCGGCTGGTCAATTCGACCTACGGCAAAGGCATTATTGCCATCCGGGATGACGAAATAGCCGCCGAGATCATGAGCGTGGACACCCGGCGGATAAAGCTGGTTGTCTTTATGCTCTCCTCCGGGCTGGCCGGTATTGCCGGCGGCCTTTTTGCCCATATTCTCGGCTACATCAATCCCGGCTCCTTTACCATCCTAAAGTCCACCGAGGTCATGATCATGGTCTATCTGGGAGGCATGGGGTCCCTGAGCGGCTCGGTGCTGAGTGCCGTCGGATTCACCATTCTGATGGAAGTGCTGCGCCCCTTGCAGCTCATGAAGTGGGTCCTGATTCCCTTCTTTCTGATTGTCCTGATGCTCGTCCGGCCCGAAGGTCTCATGGGAAACCGTGAACTGAGCGATATCTTCCCGAAGCTCGGCTGGCTTTTCCCGCCCAGGGGCGGCGAGGAGTTATAACAATGGCCATCCTGGAAATCAAAAATGTCAGCCACTTTTTTGGAGGTCTGCAGGCGGTGCATCAGTTGAGCTTACGACTGGCCGAGGGGGAGCTTCAGGGGCTCATCGGGCCAAATGGTGCAGGGAAAACCACGGTTTTCAACCTTACCTGCGGATTCTATACGCCGACCGAGGGTGAAATCCTCTTCCAGGGGCGGAATATCGCCGGTCTTCGGCCCCACAAAGTGACTTCCCTTGGCCTGGCCCGTACCTTCCAGAACATCCGGCTCTGGAACAGCATGAGCGTTATGGAAAACCTCTGCCTGTCCCAGCACTGCCGACTCGGATACGGGCTGATCGACTCGATCCTGGCCACCGGAAGATACCGGGAGGCGGAACGCCAGGTTCGCCGGACTGCCGGGGAAATGCTGGAAATCCTGCACCTTGAAGACCATGCCCGGGAGTGCCCGAAAAACCTCCCCTACGGCCTGCAGCGCCGGGTTGAAATTGGCCGGGCACTGGCCATGAAGCCGAAACTTCTGCTCCTGGATGAGCCTGCGGCTGGAATGAACCCCTCCGAGGTGGAAAACCTCATCGAGCTGATCCGCTGGATCAGAGAGAAATTCAACCTGACCATCTGGCTGATCGAGCACCAGATGCGGGTGGTAATGGCGCTTTGTGAGTGGATCAAGGTCCTCGATTTTGGCAAGATCATTGCCGAAGGCCCGCCATCCCGGATCAGCCGGGATGCGCGGGTCATCAAAGCCTACCTGGGAGAGGACGACACGCCGGCCTGCCAGCAGCAGGAGCCGGAAGAAGGGGGGCAGGCTGCATGCTGAAAATCCAGAACCTGCACGTGCGGTACGGCAACATCGAAGCCCTGCACGGTATATCCCTTCACGTGAAGGAAGGGGAAATCGTGGCCCTTCTTGGTGCCAACGGGGCCGGAAAATCAACCACCCTGATGAGCATCATGCGCCTTCCTCCCCCCGAAGGTCCGGTCCTGACCGAAGGGAACATCCTCTGCCGGGGAACCGATCTCCTGAAAGCCCAGCCCCACCAGGTCGTTGCAGAGCATGGGATCGGCCTGGTGCCTGAAGGGAGAAGGATCTTCGGCAATCTGACCGTATTTGAAAACCTCAAGATTGCCACCTACAGCCGTACGGATGACGGGCAGATCAGGAAGGACTACGAGCGGGTATTTTCTCTTTTCCCCCGGCTTTCGGACCGGAAAAACCAGCGGGCCGACACCTTAAGCGGCGGAGAGCAGCAGATGCTGGCTGTGGGACGGGCTTTTATGTGCGCTTCAAAATTCATCCTCCTCGATGAGCCCTCCATGGGCCTTGCCCCGGTGCTCATGCAGGAGCTGTTCAAGGCCCTGCGCCAGCTCAATGAGGCCGGAACTACCATTCTGGTGGTCGAGCAAAACGCCCATGTCGCCCTGAAGTATGCTCACCGGGCGTATCTCATGGAAACAGGCAGGATCGTCCTGGAAGGCCCGGCCAGGGAACTGGCCGAAGATCCGGAGGTGAGGAGAGCGTATCTGGGGTGAGGGGCTTGGTGGTTACTCCAAAACCGCGCGGCTGACGCCTATCGTATGTATTTAGCGAGAGGACCACTAAGAAATGGCCATTATTCTGCATTTCGCAGTTGCTCTAATTCATCCAATGTTAAATCGATATCAAAGGTTCCTAAATCCTCCCGGAGAGTTGCCCTATTATATTGCCGGATCAGTGCACGAAACCCTTTCTCAATAACCTCTCTTTTGGATCGCGCCCCTCTGTAACCTCTACGGCCCGCTCAAGGAGTTTTTCATCAATATCAGTACGGTAGTTTTTTTCATAGCTATCCCTTGGAACACATATAAACGATACAGCAATTATTATACAACTACTCAGGCACAGGTTTTTATACTGTGAACGGGTGAATATTGAACTTCTTATTAGGAGTCAGAATCCAGGAGTCAGAAGTCAGAAGAAAAGATAGCCTTTATTCTGACTCCTGACTCCTGACTCCTGAATTCTCGACAAAAAGTAAAGTTTTAACCCGTTTGCAGTATACTCTCAGGTTTTCTCTGTGTATCTCTGTGTCTCTATGGTGTCCTTTGTTTTTGTCCTTTTGTAGTACAGGCAATTGAGAACCGCCATAACGCTCTAACGTAATACCGTGCTCAGGAGAGCAAACAAACCGAATCCGGTGATAATTGCGCCTGAAATTCTGTTGACCCATTGCAACCCGGGGAGGTTGAACTTTGCTCGAAACACGCTGACACCGCAGCTCAGGATAAGCCACCACAAGATTGAGCCGATAAATACACCCAGGACCAATATTCCGGCAGAGAGATAATGTCCCCGTGCGCCCGCTATCCCCACCCCTGCAAATATCGCGGCAAAGGAAAGGATCGTCACCGGGTTGGTAAGCGTCAGGAAAAATGTCGAGGCATAAGCACCCACAAGGCCGTTTCCATTGGCCGAGGCCGCTTGCTCAGCAGATTTGGCCAGGAAGGTCTTGATGCCCAGACAGCAGAGAAACACACCGCCGATAAGGCGAAACCATAGTTGTTGACTGATCAGGATGCCCGATATAAACGTCAGCCCGAATCCGGCAATACAGCCGTAGATCGCATCAGCCGTAGCAGCTCCAAGACCGGAAATAAGGCCACAGGCTCGCCCTTCGGCCAACGTGCGGCGTATGCACAGCACACCGATCGGCCCGACAGGGGCAGCAATCGAAAAACCAATGATGAGACCCCTCAGCAGGAAACCGAGCTCCATAAAAGTCCACGCTTCAATCATTCGGAGTGAAATCCCCTGACTGGATAGCCTCCAACCCGTTTGTGGGACGATTATACCAGTAAACCCAGGCACTGACCTCCTGGCCGTTTTCCAGAAAGATGGCGGCACGTTCACGGCGGAATTCCGTTGGCTGAGGATCATCAGGGCCGCAGCCCTCATATTCGTCGAGGACCCGGAAAGCACAGTCCCGATCCCGAAGGGCGTAGAGCTCTCCCTGTATGATATCGGAGACCGAGGTCGAGGGGACAGCCCCAGGGTATTCACCCACCCGGTAGAGTCTGCCTCTCAATGTCCCCGTGCCGATAAAATCGGCATGCTGAACCAGGACAGAGTGCAGGCGATGATTCCGGCATTTGCGAAGGGTTCCATAGACAAAGAGATATTCTGTCTCGTCCATTACCGGCGGCATTCTTTTTTTAACTGACCACTGACTCGCCACTGATCACTGACCACTTTCCTGCTCCTGGCCGTGCCAGGAGCGGTTGAGCAGGTCTACGACTTCCTCATCCGATGTCTGCCTGAAGTCATCGTACCACAGACTGATGGCCCGAAAATCAGGGGGTGTTTCGAGGCAGACAAAATCATCGACTTCGGCTCTGAGCAGCCTGGCCGTATCCGGGGCACATACCGGAGAGGCAAGGATGAGCTGCCGCGGCTCCTGCTGGCGGATAGCCTGAATCGCCGCCCGGGCCGTTACTCCGGTGGCGATGCCGTCATCTACCAGAATCACGGTCCGGTTACGAACATCGGGCAGGGGACGGCCACCGCGATAGCGTTCGATGCGCCGCTGCATCTCCTCCCTCTCCCGGTCAGCGATCAGGTCGATCTCCTCCCGCGGGATGCCAAGCATCCGGATAGGGCGCTCATCCAAAATGAGGACACCACCCGGAGCAATGGCACCGATGCCGTATTCCGGCATGCCGGGCGCACCGATCTTGCGGGCTACAATCACATCGAGCGGGGCTTTCAGGTTTATGGAGATTTCGAATCCGACCACCACTCCGCCCCGTGGCAGGGCCAGGATCAGCGGCTCCTGGTCCTGGTACTGTATGAGGTGCCTGGCGAGCTGACGTCCGGCATCCTTTCGATCACGAAAGAACATCATTTACTCCTTGAGCCGGTTAATTACCTGAAACACCAGGTTATTTATCATCATGAATCTCCTGGCCTATTTGCGGGCCTGGTCAAACCGTTTGGCCACATCATCCCAGTTGACCAGATACCACCAGTTTTCAATCCATTCCGCCCGGCGATTTTGGTATCTGAGGTAATATGCATGTTCCCAGACATCCACAACCAGCAGTGGTTTAATGCCCCACAAGGTCTGATTCTGGTGAATTTCAGCTTCCAGAACGACCAGCTTGCCAAATTCCGGCATCCATCCGAGGATGCTCCACCCGCTGCCTTCCACACTCGTGGCAGTCGAGCTGAACTGTTTCTTGAATGCATCGTAGCTGCCAAAATCGCGGGTAATCTGATCAGCCAATGCACCTGACGGGTTGCGGAGGGTGCCGTCACGGTTCGGGGCCATGTTGGTCCAGAAGATGCTGTGCAGAAGGTGCCCTGACCCATTGAAAGCCATAGAGCGCTCCCAATGCCTGACCAGGGAATAATCTCCCGCCCTTCGGGCCTCGGCCAGTTTTTCCTCTGCCAGGTTGAGTCCTTTTACGTATGCAGCATGGTGCTTATCATGGTGAAGACGCAAGGTTTCCTCATCATAATACGGCTCCAGTTCGTTATAGTCATACGGCAATGGGGGTACTTCATGCTTCATGATTTCCTGTTTCATTTCCCTGCTCCCTTTCTCATAACCTTGAAAATTACCCGCAGCCTGAACCTTTTGGCTTGCGGTCTGCTTCTCTCCTGCATACGCAGGGGAGAAACAAAGTCCCGCTGCCATTACTGTCAGGGCTACCACTATCACTGCCCAAAACCTGCCTCTGACCTCCTGACAGGCTAATAATCCGGTTACCATGTGCTTTCTTCCTCCTCCTTCTTCTCCTCATCATCACGATTTCCAGTCACTGACCAGGTGTCATTCCTGTTCTTATCATCCCGACTGGATCATCTTTCACTTACATCGGTCATTCTCACCAGAAACGAGGAGGAAGTTGACTGATTACCAGAGCATCTAAAATCGGCCAAGATCTTGGCCGGTGATTAAAAATAGCCAATAATCAATGTGTTAAGACTATTAAAAGGGGTCGATAACCGAAAAACGGCCAAAAAGTTGGCCGGTGATTAAAAATAGTCAATAATCAATATGTTAAGACTATTAAAAGGGGTCGATAATCGAAAAACGGCCAAAAAGTTGGCCGGTGATTTCTCCCTCGGTCATCGGAAGCCAGTCAACTGAATACCCTGGGAAGCCCCGGAAAAACAGAGGCCGGAAACTTTTTTAGAGTATTTTATTCATTCTGGCCCCAAGCTTGCTTATATATCAGTCAGCCCGGGCATTTCAGAAGATGCAGTCAATATAGCGAACAATTCAATAACAATCAACAATAAATATCACTGTCAACAGGAGACTTTTATGGTTGTGTACACCTCTTTACCGGGGAGGAGAGAATAATATCATGGAAAAAAGACTTATTAAAAGCGGACTTATCTGGCTGAATGATATACAATATGAAATCAAGTTTTTTCAAACAAAAAAAACAGCCGATCAGACCAGCTATTTTTTAGAGGTTGATTTTGACAACTGCGATAAAATTATTATTGATGATGATGATTTTGACAGGCTGGAAAAAAATGCCTATGTTGTGCTGCCGATAGCTTATCAATCCAGAGTAGTAGCGAAGATGAATGTTGAATGCGTTACCATGAGATAGTTATCAAGGCAGCAGGCAAGATGGTATGGAAGGAGATACAGGGGATGGTGAAACCGGAAAATATCAATAAGCGAAGCTATGGAGAGGCAGTGAGGACCCTGTCGCTGGAAATCGAGAACCAGGTATTGAAGAAGCAGGTTCAGGAATATGAGGCTTTGATGAATAATTGCCCTTATGGATGCATGGTCGTCCAGGAAGGGGAAATAGCCTATGTGAATAAAACGGCCTATCAATTCCTGGGCTGCCAGATGGATTTGCCGCTGATCGGCAGGAAATTTGAAGAGTTCCTTGCTCCTGAAGATCGGTCCCGCGTCCTTGAGGGTCTTGCGGTTACGGGTGGTGAAGCGGGCAGCATGAGGTGCCACTTCTGTATTCCGACCAAAAGAGGCAAGATGAGGCTCAGCTCTGAGCTTTTAAGCACGGCGATATCTTTTCAAGGCCGGCCGGCGGCTTACCTGATGATCAGGGACGCCGGGGAAATTCAGGAAATCAGCAGCTCCATTCTCAGGTCCAAAGCTATCCTGCAGAAAGCAATGGATGCCATTTACGATGGGGTCGCCGTTATCGACAGGCAGTATACCGTAATAATGATAAACAAAAAAAACCTTGAAATGTGCGGCCTGGAAGATTTCAGACAGGTAATTGGAAAGCCATGCTATACCGTCTTTCATCAAAGATACGCCCCGTGTCCGGATTGTCCCGCCCACTCTGTACTAAGGACACAAAAACCATTTCACCAGGTTGAACGGAGAATTTCCTGCAAGGGGAAAGAAATGGCCTATCAGTTGTCCATATTTCCTGTTTTTGAAAACGGCGAGGTAAAACTGTTTGTCAAATATCAGCGGGATCTGAGCAGAGAGCGGGAGCTCCAGGAGCAATTGATCCATTCGGAAAAGCTGGCCATGCTGGGGACACTGGCGGGAAGGGTCGCTCACGAAATCAATAATCCCCTCACCAGTATTATCGGCATGGCCCAACTGATGGCCAGTCAGAATGAAGGGAATGAAAATCTCGATCTGATCATTAAAGAAGGCCAGAGAATCAAGAAATTGGCTCAAGACCTCACCTCCCTGAGCCGCCCTTCAAAAAATGAGCTTTCCGATGTTGACCTCAACGAGACGATTGACGCTGCCCTGGCAGTTGTCCAGCATACGGTGGGACTGGTAAAAAATTGCCGGATTGAAAAAAAATATCTGCCGGAATCACCCGCCGTCTATGGTGATCGTGACCAGATCGAGCAGGTTTTCCTCAATTTAATGATCAATGCTGCTCACGCTCTGCAATCGAATCCTGAACACGGGGTATTGACCATTGGCTCGAAAATGAGCCCTGATGGCAGGTATGTCATAGGGTATGTAAAGGATAATGGCTGTGGTATAGCTGAAAAGGATAAAAAGAGAGTATTTGATCCCTTCTTTACCACCAAAAAGGAGGGAGAAGGGACTGGCATTGGTTTATCCGTAGCCAGGGAGATAGTTCTTAAACATCAGGGACTGATTCAATTCAAGAGTAAAGTCAATCAGGGGACTACGTTTGAGGTCTTTTTTCCACTCTCTCAGACTGATAACAGCCAGAAGGTAAAAAACTGCTGTTGAGTGGGGTGCAACCAGGGGCTCAAAAAAACTCCCGTAAAATCCTTATTATGAGGGCATCGTATGGAATTCCAAAGGGGAAAAGACCTGCCGGCCATCCTCATCGTCGAGGATAACGAAAACACCAGGGACACGCTGGAGGCAATTTTAAAAAGAAGCTATCGGGTGATCAAGGCTCCCGATGGAGAGACTGCTCTTGAGATCGTCAAAAACACCGAGATAAACCTGGTTCTCCTGGACATCATGATGCCTGGCATCGATGGCCTTGAAGTGCTCAGGATCATTAAGGACCAGCATGAAGATATCGAAGTGATCATGATTACCGTGGTCAAGGAGCTCGAAACCGCGGTCAAGGCCATAAAATTGGGCGCTTATGATTACGTCACCAAAGACTTTGACTATGATTCGGTTCTGAACCTGGTGGCCAGAGCACTGGAGAAGCAAAACGACCGGAAAAAGCTGCTCTACTTCCGGTCCGAAATGAAGCAGCTTGTCCGCAGCGACTTTGTCCTGGGCACCACCGCGAAAATGAAGGAAATCTACTCCCTGGTCCAAAGAGTGGCCAAACTTCCGGCCACTGTTCTGATTACCGGCGAAAGCGGTACAGGAAAAGAGCTCATAGCCAGAATGATCTATCAGGAAGGAGATGATCCGGCCATCCCCTTCGTAACCGTCAACCTGCCCTCCATCCCGCCGGAACTGGTGGAAAGCACCCTCTTCGGACACGAAAAGGGAGCCTTCACCGGTGCAACCCACCAGCATATCGGAAAATTTGAATTGGCCCATAAGGGTATTCTGTTCCTGGATGAGATCGCCGACCTGCGCTACGATCTTCAGGCCAAACTTCTGCGGGCACTGCAGGAAGGAGAAATAGAAAGGATCGGCGGCAGTAAGGTCATCCACGTGAATACACGATTCATCGCAGCCACCAACAGGGACCTGAAGCAGGCGGTCAGCCAGGGAACCTTCAGGGAGGACCTCTATTTCCGGCTGAATGTTATTCCCATTCATCTCCCACCGCTGCGGGAGCGGGCCCAGGATATACCCCTGTTAGCGGATTTCTTCGTCAGGAAATACAGCCAGAAATTTGGGAAGAAAGTAGACGGCCTGACCGATTCGGCCCTGGAGGTGCTGACCAGCTACCATTGGCCGGGCAATATCAGGGAATTGGAAAATCTCATCGAACGGCTGGTGGCCGTCTGCGGAGGGGATGTTATTTCTCCTGCGGATATCCCCGTAGACTATTACATCTCCTATCTGGACAGCATCAGCCAGAGCGGCCAGGGCTCATCAGAAGATCTGCTGAAAAAAGCCTGTACCACCTTTGAGCGGAATTTTATCCTGAAGGTCATGGAAAGAGTGAAATGGAAAAGAACCAAAGCCGCCGAAGCCCTGGGCATCCCCTTGAGCACCCTGAAGTACCGGATGAAACAGCTTGATATTGCCGTGCCAATCAAGGGAAAGAACGAGCCGGACGAGGAGTGAGCTCTCAAGAGGAGATTTCCCCTCTGGTGTCAGTTTCTCCTCTCTTCCCTTTCTGAGGCTAATCTCATCAATGCCTATCTTTTTATTCCATATCCTTCCCTTGTTGGCTTCTGTCCGCCGGTTAAGAGAGCGGCTTAAGCATCAGGGATCCCCGGTGGCTTTTTTCTCTTGCTTTTTCCTTGCCATTTTGAGAACATAATCAACTTAAACTGTGACTTATAGCTGCCATTGAGGTATTGGAGATCACCGCGTGATGTCCCTGCTTTTCCTGTTTGGAGGGTTTTCCACGGGGTTTTGTCTGCTCATCTATGGAATCTACTTCCTGGCCGTGATCAGAGGGGAACAATACCAGCCCCCGGATGAGCTGAAAGAATACATTCCCGTTTCCGTACTTATTCCGGCACGGAACGAGGAAAAGGTCATGGAGAGAAAGATCGGGAATCTGGCTGAGATTGACTACCCCAGAGAACTGCTTCAGGTGGTGATCATCGACGATGCCTCGACCGACCAGACCGGCAAGGTTGCTCAGGAGGCCCTGGCTCGATATCAGATCAGCGGCACCGTGGTTTCAAATGACACCCGAAAAGGAACGAATTATAATTATAACGAAGGGATGAAGCATGCGGTATACGATATCGTGATAACCACCGATGCCGATGTGACTCTGGAAGATCAGGCCCTCAAGAGAATGGTGGCTGTCCTGCAGAATGACGAGAGGATCGGCGCGGCCTGCGGAGAACTGGTGCCGCTCATCGACGGCCAGCATCTATCCACCGGGGTCGAGAAGCCCTACCGGGAGGTTTTCGGCAGAATCTGCTCCTGGGAAAGCTCCCTGCACAGCACCTACTGCTTTAACGGCCCACTGATAGCTCTCAGGAAACGGGCTTACAGCCCTATGAATCCCCACAAGGGGGCCAGCGATACCAATATGGCTCTTTCGGTTATCCGCAACGGGTATCAGGCCAAATACATCTCGTCTGCCAGGTTCCTGGAGTGGATTCCGACCATGCTGTCTCAGCAGCGAAGACAGAAGATCCGGCGGGCATCCCGGCTTCTGGAATCCACCTGGGCGGCCAGAGGGATGCTGTTTAACCGCAAATACGGAAAATTCGGCATGATAGTCCTGCCGCTTCGGATGGCCATGTTCTTTCTGGTCCCTCCTCTGTGCGGGATAACGATACTGTTTTGGGGGCTCTGGTTTTTTCGGCTTCCCGGTTTTACCGGCATCGTGTTTGGTTTGCTCTATGTGCTCTCCGTCCTGGGGGTTATTCTCCTGGGGGCAATCAAGAGCAATTTTTTGACCTCATTTGTCTGGCACCAGTATTATCTGCTTGCTGGCCTTATGAGCATGATCAAACCCATGCACCTGTGGGAATCTGTGGATAGAACGGTCTTGCCGTGAGATTTGCCGGAAAGGATATCATGGCCCAGGTGAAAAAAATTCTGATTATCTCCTTATCCGGCATTGGAGACCTGATCCTGTTTACTCCGGCCCTGCCCCTTTTGCGGAAAAGGTTTCCTGAGGAAGAAATTTCTCTCCTGGTGAAGAAAAAGGAAGCGGAACAGGTGATTCAGGGAAATCCCTGGATTGACAAGGTCATCGTTTTTGACCCGCAAAGGGCCACACTCAAGGAAAACTTTCGGTTCTACGTGAGCATGCGAAAACAGAAATATGACCTGAGCCTGACCGTCTTTCCGGCCATGACTGCGCTCAATAACCTTTCAACCCTGGCTATTGGGGCCAGGGAACGCTGGGTCTACAAAACCGGCAATGCAGTGCGATCTCTCGATTTCCTGAACAACAGGCACATCCCCTACCGGCACGGCAAACACCGCATCGAGTATAATCTGGACATGGTCCAGGCCGTGACCGGCGATCAGGAACCGTATCCGGAAGATCCTCAAAAGCTGGTATATATGCATGGATATGGACAGGGAGATATCCCCAGCGACCGGTCCGATCAAATCCTGCAACCGCTCGGTATAAATCCCGCACGGCCGCTGATCGGCATTCATGCCGGATCAGGGGGGAACCAGCCATTCAAGCGGTGGGGTGAAGAGAAATTTGCCCTGCTGACAGACAGGATTCGGCAGGAGTTTCCTTTTCAGGTTGTGGTGCTCGGCGGACCGGAAGAAGAGGGGCTGGCCCGGAGGATTGCCCGGCGGATGAAAACCGGCCCCCCCATTGTCGCCGGAAGCTGCGGCCTTGAGGAGACCCTGGCTCTGATCAGCCGCTGTGAGCTTTTGATCTGCAATGATTCGGGGGTCATGAACATGGCCTTTGCCCTGGGCACGAGAATCCTGGCCATTTTTGGTCCGACGGATGACACCTGCACCCGGCCAATGGGCAAAAACGATGCCTATGTCGTGAAAGAATTACCCTGCAAGCCAAAATGCCGGACAAGATATCTGTATTCCAAAAAATGCAGCCTGAATTATGCGTGCCTCAGAGAGCTTTCGGTGGATGAGGTATGGAAGGTTGCCAAAAAGATGCTGGAATTTCTGAAAAATCAGCAATAAGGGCATCTTGCAGAGTTGTGGTATGAGGAAACTTCAGCTATGAATGATCGTGACAATACGCAGACACCGAGCCATCCCCGCATTGCAGTGACCATCCCCTGCTTCAACGAGGAGGCTTCCATCGGTAAAGTCATCAGGGACTTTCAGGCTGCCCTGCCGGGGGCACAGATTATTGTCTTTGATAATGACTCCACCGATAAGACCGTACTCATTGCCAAAGAGAGCGGGGCCCGTGTCATCCGGGAAACGAGGAGGGGAAAGGGCAACGTTGTCCGGGCAATCTTTGATAAGATCGATGCTGACTATTATGTCCTGGTCGATGGCGATGATACCTATCCGGCTGAGGAAGTCGGAAAACTGATGGCTCTGGTCCAGGATGAGCAGGCGGACATGGCAGTCGGCACGCGGCTTGATAATTACACCAAGGAATCATTGGAGCTTCTCCACAGCATCGGCAACCGGGTATTGCTCAAGATCCTGAACCTCTGCTTTCATACCGACCTGTCCGATATTCTGTCCGGCTACCGGGTATTCACCCGGGAGTTTGTAAAAAACGTCCCGATCTTTTCCACCGGCTTTGAAATTGAAACCGAACTGACCATCCAGGCCCTGATGCGGGGATTTCGCATTCTGGAAGTGCCGGTAACCTACCGGGCGAGGCCGGAAGGGGGAAGGTCCAAGGTCAAGCCCTTCAAGGACGGATACCGGATACTCATGACTATTCTCATGTTTACCAGGGATTTGCGGCCAATGATTTTTTTCCCCGTCCTCAGTCTGCTTCTCATTACCGGCGCGCTCATCCCCGGATTCCGGGTCATCCGGGAATACCTTCAGACCGGCCTCATCCGCTATCTCCCCTCGGCCATCCTGGCCACCGGAATGGTAATTCTCGGCATTCTTTTCTTTATCGCCGGCTTCATCGTTCATACCCTGAACCGCCGGTTCAATGAAATCAACTTTGTGTTAAAGAGGATGCAAAAATAAACCATGCTGCCAAATGAGCACAGTAATCAGCAAAGACTTGATATGCACAAACCAGATGACAGGCCCCCCCGGGCGGCAATCGTGATATTGGCCGCGATCCTTCTTCTGGGGCTTGCCCTGCGGCTGTGGGGCATTCAATTCGGATTGCCTGAATACTTTTACGTCGATGCCACCAAAACCGTACACCCGGCCAAGAGAATCGCCCAGAGCTTTCTGACCGGAAAACCGAGTCTCGATCCCGGATTTTATCAGTATCCGACCTTCTATATCAACCTGCTGGCCCTGGAATATATTGTCTATGGATTCGGCAAGGGTCTCCAGATAAAGTCTCACAACCATCCTGCCAGCCTGAAGGAGGCAGTGGATGTTCTCTACCAGGATCAGAGCAGGGAACACATCTTCTTCCTGCTGGCCCGACTGACCAGCGCCGCAGCCGCCACCCTGACCATCCTGCTCCTCTACCTGGCAGCCATGGCTGCCTATAAGGACCGCAGGATAGCCCTGCTGAGCGCCTTTTTCCTTGCCGTTACCTTCCTCCATGTTAAAGATGCAAAATACCCGATGACCGATGCCACGATGGCTGCCATGGCTACCTGGGCCTGGCTCTACATTTTGAAAATCGCCCGACACGGAGGTGACGGGGAAGACAGGAAAAGAGGAAGCAGCGGGGGAAGGATGAAAAATTACCTTCTGGCAGGTCTTTTCATCGGCCTGGGAACATCTACCAAGTACCTGCCCCTGTTTTTAATCCTGCCCCTGGGAATGGCATTCCTGGTCGATCTGGCAAATGCCAGAAAGCAGAGCGGCTACCTGCTGCAATGCCTCGCTCTGGGCCTGGTCTTCATCCTGCTGGGGTTTATCCTTGGCACGCCGAGCTTTCTCTATCGCCACGACCAATTCATCGAACGGGCTTGCGGAGAACAAAAAGGGCAGTACAGCATCGGAGGAAAACCGGGAGATGTCCAGCAGGGATACTTCGATTACCTTTTTTCTCAAAATCCCACCTACAACGAGCCGTTTGCACAGAATTCCCTGGCAGGCTCGATGGGTATTCCTCTCCTCCTGCTGACCCTTCTGGGAATTTTCTTTGCCCTGCGCCAGGGAGTGCTCCAAAAGCTCAAAAAGGGAAATGCGGACCTGATCCTGAGCGTGTCGTCCCTCGTTTTTTACGCTCTTCTGGCCAGGCCGGGGCAACTGAGAACCGTGCGGCACTTTTACTGGTTTCTGCCGATCTACGCCCTTTTGTCCAGCAGGGTGCTGGTTGCCGCAGGGGAAAAGTTCCCGGACCAGAAAAAGCAAGTGGTTATTATTCCCCTCCTGGCTATCCTGGCAGCCGGTTCGACCCTGGTGCGCACCGTGCGCTGCGATTATCTCCTGTCCCATACCGATAACCGTGTCTTTGCCCAGCAGTGGATGGATGAAAACCTTCCGGCAGGCAGCAGTATCCTGATGCCGAGCATGTACTATCCCAAAATCTCGCCGGAGAAGTTCAAATTTTTCTTCTATAACCGGAATGTGGTCAATGAAAGGGTCCTGAGTGTCGAGGCCCTGCAGGCCAACAGGATCAATTACTTTGTCACTTCAAGCTACTTCGATGACCGCTACTTTACCCTGGAAGCACTGAAAGAATTCCCCTCCATTGTCACTCATTACCGGGCGTTTTATCAGTCGCTCGGAGAACAGGGGCAATTAGTCAGGGAATTCCCGGCCAATCTTACCGACCGACCCGGCCCGACAATCAAGGTGTTCAGGATCGGGGGGTAGGAGCATGAAGGGACTGCACTGTGGATTATCCGGCTACAATTATCTTGACAATGTTAACTTACTCAGATTGCCTTGATCATCACGGGCGAGGGAGAAAAGCGCTTACTCTCCTTCGCGTAAAATTCATAATTTTAAACAAGTCAATGGGTAATGTAACATTGTCAAGTTATTGCTGCATAACCATTTCTGATTCCGCGGTGCTCAGATACTGGATTATCTCACTCTCCCGCTGCTGTAACTCTATCAATAGAGGCTCTGATAGGGCCTTATATTCAGATGAGGTGTGTACTTTCCTCGCCTTTTCCAAAATAGTCTCTAAATTCCTAACAGCTTCTTTTGCTTTCCTTAATTGTTCATCATTCTTTATCATGAGTTATCACCTCCACTATCCCACGTGGTTCAAAATCACGGGTCATTTGGTAGGTCTCCAGCCATAGATCAATCATCTCCTCACCAATTGAAGACTTGCTCCAAAAAATATCGGCATTGAATGCGATTCTTCCCTGTACATAATCAAATATCTTTTTTGCTTCAGAGGAAACCTCGTCGGCAATAAAATCTTCTTTCATAATGAGCAGCAGATCTATGTCTTGGGGCAATTCCTTATTTGAAACGAAACTACCCCACACAAACACTCGCTCTAATTTATCAGTATAATTTGCAAGATTGATTATTTTTTCAAGATTTTTGATCAGCCATTTTCTCCTCGCTGAGCCTGCACCAAAGATTTCCTTTACTTCATCCAAGGTCGCTTTATGAATTCCTTTTGGTAGATTACCATCTTTATTAAACTTTGGAATCATTTTTTCTCTTACTGTTAATTTATTCGCTCATATTGGTAAGATGACACACCTCTTAAAGTGATCAGCCCCATGTTAGGGTGGGCCTTTCCCCTCATGCCAGGATTGCTTTTTCCCTCATGGCAGTGATGAGGCATTTTAGCCCCACCCTACTGTTGCTTTGTACTATCACAATGGTGTGATGGCTATCACCTAGTGATTTAATACAGAATAGTGTAAAAGGAGACCTTACTCACTCAAGTATCACCTAAACGAACCTCTCCTGTCAAGGCAAAAAGGCTATGTTCCTCCAGAGGAATTGCTTGTTATCCCCTGGCAGGCAGCAGGTACATCGTGGCGGCCTGTGGGTGTACGCTGCCTGCTGCTGAAGGGCCAAGGGTCTATATTGCCTATGAAGACAGGGAAAGGTCAACCTGGGGCCTTGCGGCCATAGATCTGACCCTGCCGTCAGATCCGGTCCTTGTGTGGTCCGTTGACCTGTCTTCGGGGCTCGATGATCTCAGGGTGGAGGAGGGGTATATCTGCCTGCCTGGCCCCGGAGGGCCGATGGTTCTGGGTTGCGCCGATCCTGCTGACCCGGTCCATCCGCAGGATCGAGGTTCTGCCCGACGGACAGAAGACCCAGGTCAGTTTCAGTGAACGACTGAAGAAAGATGAGGCCACCCAAGTGGTCCATATTCCGGCTGAGGCTATTGACGATGCCAGCAGGATTACGGTCAAGGTCTATCCCTGCCTGTTCAGTCAGGTCGTGGAGGGCCTGGACAAACTCTTCCAGGTCTCGTATGGCTGCTTCGGCCAGACTACGGCAGTGACCTGGCCGAATGTTCTTGCTCTCGACTACCTGATGAGCACAAAGCAGGTGACTCCGGAAATCGAGATGACTGCCCGCCAGTATATCAATCAGGGCTATCAGCGGCTCCTTACCTTCGAGTGTTCAACCGGGGGCTTCGATTTATCTGGAGAAGATATGGCAAGCCGATATCCATTACCTACCGGCTCCAGGCCAAATACCCGCTCAAGGTATCGACGCCGACATCAACGGCTTATGACTACAATAACCCTGACATCAGGGATGAGGAAAAGCCGGTGGTGCTGACCGTGTATCAAATTAATTGACTTATTTAATGGAATCCAATCGAATTTATTTCGATTTATTCTATTGGAGAAAAGATGAAGACATTAGTTGAATATGCAAGGGAAAAACAGGATTCATTAAGACGCTCAGTAACTGGAATTATCGGGAGTTGCTGAGTATATTGCAGATGCGCTGTGAGGAAAACCGTGTTTTCTTCCGGTCGGTCAATCCCTGTAAAATCAGTCGGACATGCCCCGCATGTTCCCATACTGAGCGGGGTAATCGAGTCGGAGAAAATTTCAAGTGTCTACAGGTGTGGGTACTCAGAACAGGCCGACATTGTAGGCTCACTGAATATTTTGACTCGTTTTACCACCGGACGATATGGTGCCGGTTTCCAAACTTGATTGATGGATTTTCTATGAGATTCTATCAATTAGGTAACTATTGATGTGTGCTGACCGTCACTCATCCCCCCTTGACTCCTCCCCCTTGAGGTAAAGAGCCCCTATGGCAGGGGAGGATGGGTGAGGGTAATGGCTGTTATCACCTTTCTCATCGGTAAAAGGGAAATGAGATTACCTTGGATATTTATGCTTAAGTAAAATATGATTCCTATTCAATTAAATTTCAAGGTTAGAATTGCTGCCATTGATTAAGTCGTATTTATCCGACAAGTCAGTGAAAAAGGTTAAGTAATTGATAATTGTCACGTTCGCTCGGATTCCGATCTGCGACTGATGGATGTGTTCAGTACAGATAAGCGACAATATCACCCGCGGGGAGATGCGGTCTACCAATAGAACAGCATTGAGGGGGATAACCCGGTGAATGATACAGTGAATAATAATGATACAGTTAATAATACAGTAAAGGATGTTTACCGTGTCGGCATTCTGGGCTCCTACGGAGGGCTCAATATGGGTGATGAGGCGATCCTGGAAAGCATGATAACCCAATTGCGGGAATCCCTGCCGGTTGAGATTACGGTATTTTCCCGGGATGCGGAAGATACCCTGCGGCGTCATAAGGTCGAGCGTGCGATTGCGGTACGCAAGCTCAAGCGCATCGAACTGCTGCCGGAGATGAAGAGGCTTGACCTGTTGATCCTCGGCGGAGGGGGGATACTTTTTGACACTGAGGCCAAGATATTCTGCACCCAGGTAAATCTGGCCCTTGAGAACCAGGTGCCGGTCATGGTTTATGCCGTAGGTGCCGGCCCTCTTCACGACCGGGATACTCAGAAAATGGTCAGAGACTGTCTGAATCGGGCAGCCGTGGTTACCGTGCGGGAGCGGGATGCGGCCAAGATACTGGAGGATATCGGGGTAAGCAAGGAGATTATTGTAGCCGCAGATCCTGCCCTCCTCCTCCGACCTGAGCCTTTGCCGGAAAAAACCCTGGAGCATGAATATATGGACAATGTCAAGTGCCTGGTAGGCATGTCAGTCCGCGAGCGTGGTGCGGCTGCACCGGGTATGGACGAGGAGCACTATCATGCCCTTTTGGCCAATGCGGCTGATTTCATGGTTGACCGCTTTGATGCCGACATACTCTTTATTCCGATGGAGCGCAAGATGCTGGACATGCAGCAATCGCACGCCGTTCTCTCGAGGATGGCGAGAGTGCACAGGGCACGGGTACTGAAGGGTGAGTATACCAGCAGGCAATTGCTCACCCTGGTAGGGCATTTAAAATTTGCTGTCGGCATGCGTCTTCATTTTCTGATTTTTGCTGCGCTTCAGGGTGTACCTTTTGTAGCCCTGCCCTATGCCTCCAAAGTAATGGGATTTCTTGAAGCTCTGGACCTGGAGACTCCGCCGACCCACTTTGTCAACCCCGGTATGTTGATTGCCTACATAGATCACTCATGGGACAGGCGGACTTACCTCCAGGACCGGATACAGCGTGCCCTTCCCTGGCTTCAGAAGCTTGCCCGGGAACCAAACGATATCGTTGTCAATTTGCTGAAGGGCAGCTATGAGACGATATAAGGTTTTATTTCGAAAGAGAGGCATATGGCAGATTTCCCCGCCGGATCGGAGGGTATGGTGTATGCGTTTTCCTGCAACCGCAGGGATTTTCTTAAACTGTGCGGTTTCCTGGCGGTTGGGTCCGGGTTCCCAATGCTGATCGCCAGGGCATGCAAACCCGAGGGGGTCGGAAATGAGGTAACTGCCGATATGTTTATCGCCGGAGGCGGGCTGGGCGGGTGCGCTGCAGCTCTGGCGGCGACGCGCCGGGGATTTCGCGTGGTCATGGCCGAGCCGACCGACTGGATCGGCGGACAGGCCACCCAGCAGGGAGTATCGGCCCTGGATGATCACCCCTGGATCGAATCTTTTGGCCGCACCCGATCATACGCCGAATTCCGCACCCGGATCCGTGACTATTACCGCAAACATTACCCGCTGACACCTGAGACGATGGCCTGCAGGTATTTTAATCCCGGTGACTGTCTGGTCTCGAAACTGTGCTTTGAACCCAAAGTGGCCCTGGCCGTACTTCAGGAAATGCTGGCCCCGGCAGTCAGAGACGGCCTGCTGGTGCTGCTTCCGAACACCACCCCGACGAAGCGCCGATGTGGATCATGACCGGGTCCGGGCAGTTCGGCTTTTCAACCAGCGGGAAGGGCGGTGGATAGTGGTCTGGGCAAAGTACTTCATCGACGCATCAGAGACCGGGGAACGTGCAGGGAAGTGCTCGGCACGGATGACGGACTGGCCAAATTCCCCTCCATTCGTGAGTCACGCAGGATCAGGGCCGAGTTTACTGTCTTCGAACAAGACGTCTGCGAGGAGGCACCGAATCTTGAATACACCCCAAAAAATAGGCGAGATCACATCTTATTCAACCCAATCAAGCAGAAAAATTACATAATTTTTGTTTCTGTTAACATAGGAAAAGTGGTATAATGGTTTGATTGTTATCTGAAAGACCGGCCAGAGCTGGCCTTTCTCAAGGATCTGAAACACTGTACCAAAGAAGAGAATTTTCATAAGGAGAAAGAAAAATGCCTGCTCTTCCAAGCCCTGAAAGTTCCGATACCATCCCTTTGCCACCCCGGCGAGCCAGGGTTGCCGCTGAAACCGATGTCCTGATAGTTGGCGGTGGACCTGCCGGGATTGGTGCTGCCCTTGGGGCAGCCATGTCCGGGGTTAAAGTGGTTCTGGCAGAGCGATACGGCTTTCTCGGCGGCAGTGCCACCGCTGCTCTGGTCACGATTTTCATGTCCTATTATACTCGTCGGCCGCGAGCGGAGCAGCCCGGATCGACCACCCTCCTTCCAACAGATCATGGCGGAGGAGAACCAGTTATCGAGGGGGTTCTCAAAACGCTGGTAAACCGGATGGTCGAGCGGGGTGGAGCCATTCCTCCCTCTCCCGAAACCGGTTTTGTCGTACCGTTTGACCCGGAAGTATTGAAACTGGTCACCCTCGAATTACTCGATGAGGCCGGGGTACAGTTTCTGCTTCACTCACTGGCCACCGGCGTTATCGGCGAAGGCAAGCTGGAAGGTGTTGTTTTCGAGACGAAATCCGGTCCGCTAGCCATCAAGGCCAAGACTGTTGTAGACTGCACCGGTGATGGGGATATTGCCGAAAAGGCGGGAGCACCCTTTCAGATCGGGCGCGCTGTTGATGGATCGGTGCAGCCCATGACCCTGATGTTTACCATGGGTGAATTCAACAAAAATGAATTCGAGGGCTATGTGAGACGGCATCCGGATCAATGGCATGGTGTTCACGGGTTACGGGATCTGGTGCAGGATGCGACTGAGGCCGAAGACCTTGAGCTGGAACGGGAAGATGTCCTGTTCTTTGCCACCCCTCACCGGCGTGAGGTGAGCGTCAACAGCACGCGGGTAATCAAAGTGCTGGGTACGAATGTCTGGGATCTGACCTATGCGGAATCCGAAGGCCGACGGCAGATGGGCCAGATCGCCGCTTTTCTGCGCCGTTATGTTCCCGGATTTGAAAAGGCTCACATCGCCCAGAGCGGATCTACAATTGGCGTGCGGGAAACTCGCAGAATCATGGGAGAATATCAACTGACGATCGACGATATTCTGACAGCACGAAAGTTTGACGATGTCATTGCCCGGGGCTCCTACCCGATCGATATCCATAATCCGGACGGGGCTGGAACCACCTTGAAGCAGCTTCCCCCCGGCGAGGCATACGATATCCCGCTGCGCTGCCTTATTCCCCGGGGAACGGAAAACCTCCTGGTTGCCGGGCGATGTATCTCCGGGACGCATGAGGCGCACTCCTCCTACCGGGTCATGCCCATTGCCATAGCCACCGGCCAGGCAGCCGGGGTGTGCGCTGCCATCGCCGCCCGTGCAGGCAGGGCTGTACGGGACATCCCCACCTGGGTCGTGCAGGATGAGCTTATCCTCCAGGGAGCCAATCTGGGTGCTGGACTGGAGAGCGACGCTGTGGTGGGCGATGTGATGATACATGAGGAGATTAATGAGAAGCCTCAGGTGAGAACCGGTGAAGAGAACGCTCTGGAGTCCGGGGGGAAAGAGATATGCCTGGTAGGCAGCGAAAAAGAGATATACCCGCTCGACGGTGATATCAGAAAAGTTGAGGCAGATGATATTCTTGTTGAGCCAGACGTTGACGCAGATAAATGGTAATAAGCAATGGAGCCTCACATTCTCAGGATGGAAACTTTGTGGTTCAGATCGAAACAGATGGGCGCTCTGTCCCTGAATAGTTCCGAATGGGGGAGAAATGCCGGGAGAGAGGGGTTAGGCTATTGTCCCTCTCCCGGCATCTCCCATCAGGGAGTATGGTGGCGCTCCCGGGAAATTGCAGCCTGACCCCCGATTATGAAACCGAGGGGCCAAGCTGTGCTGGGGATGGAGAAGGCGAGACCACCGGCCCAAAGGGGTCCTGCCTGTTTCTTCTGAGCCGCTGTAAGTCAACAAGTTTCTTGATCCCCCCGGAAATCCTCGATGGTCCCGCACCTGGGAGTTGTGGCTTACTGCTTCCGGTGTCTGTTCTCATGCCTGTTGTTCCTCCCTATCGAGGAATTCCGAGGGGTTCCGATGGCATAACCTGGTATTTTCTATGTACTGAAGCTCAATTCTTCACTTTACTGTTTCTTATTATTACCTGCCCTGCAATCTCCTGCACCTTCTCAGGCAGCCTGGCATAGCCATTGCCGGATTGGGTAGATTACCTGCAAGATAGGCCGAAATGACATCCTCGGCTTCGCCGGCGATGAACGGTATTATCCGGATGCCGTATGCTGCCAGTAAGTTGGACAGACATCGGGAAATGGCTCCGCAGAGCAGCGTTTCCACTTTCATGTCAGCCAATCTGCCTGCCCTTCGAAGCGGATCATTGTCATCCAGTACCTGCCTGTTTCTGGCGATAACGGTTCCATTCTCGATGTCCAAAATAAGGATCTGCCGGGATACATCGAAAACCGGCGAAACCCTTCCATTCCAGATTGCCAGGGCTGTTCTCATGGTGCATTCTCTCCAGTATCACTTCCGAAGAGTAAGCATCTGATGTGCCAGCTTGAGGAGAATACAAAACGAGGCAGGTAAGTAAAGCAATTACAAATGGTTCACAAGTTTTTTACTGACTGGTAAGGCATCATGCGCTGTCTTTTCAGTCGCAGGGATGCGACCCTATGCACGAATGAAGTTGCTTCTCTGCTACTGTGCTACTGCTCGAAGCGATGGCGTCCATCTTTTTCAGGAAGGATAATGCCGAGCGCCTTGATCTTGCGAAACAGGGTGCTCTTGTGCATACCCAGCTCACGCGCTGCCGCCAGACGGTTAAAGCGGTTTCGCTGGAGAGCTTCCCGGATTGCCTGGGCTTCGACCGTCCGGATAGCGGTAGTTATTTCGCCCGCACTGGAAGGCAGGGGATCGCGGGCGATGAATTCATCCGGGAGATGGCAGAGCTCGATCCGGTCCTGATCGCAGAGAACAAAGGCATATTCGATGATATTTTCCAGTTCGCGGATATTGCCGGGATAGTCGTGGGCCATAAGAAAGGCCATTACCTGCGGGCTGACGCCGGGGATGGATTTACCCTGCGTGCGGTTGAATCGCGATACGAAATGCTCCACCAGAAGAGGGATATCCTCTTTGCGTTTTCGCAAGGGAGGAAGATCCATCCTGACCACGTTGATCCGATAGTACAGATCCTGCCGGAAAGCACCTTTCTTGACCTGTGCGGCAAGGTTGCGGTTGGTGGCGGCGATCACCCGGACATTGGCTTTTACGGATGCCGTACCACCGAGGGGTTCATAGACTCTTTCCTGCAATACCCGCAGCAGCCGGATCTGCAAAGCCTGACTCACCTCGGCGATTTCATCCAGAAAGAGCGTCCCCCCTTCGGCCAGGGCAAAACGGCCTGGTTTATCTTTATCCGCTCCGGTGAAAGCACCTGCCTTGTAGCCAAAGAGCTCCGATTCCAGAAGGGTATCGGGCAGCGCACCGCAATTGATGGCCACGAAGGGGTTATTGCGCCGGGGGCTGAGATTGTGCAGCGTGCGGGCCAGAAGCTCCTTGCCGGACCCTGTCTCTCCCTGAATGAGGACGGTACTGTCACTTGCCGACACCTGGGGCAGGACATCGAATATCCTGCGCATCGAGGTGCTGCGGCTCACCAGGTCACCCGCCTGGAAGCGGCCTTCCAGTTCTTTGCGAAGCTCCTCGACCAGGCTCAGGTCACGGAAGGTTTCCGCACCACCGATTACCTGCCCCCTTTCGTTTCGCAAAAGAGCCGTAGACAGACTGATGGGAATGCGCCTTCCTCCGGCATCAACGATAAAGGCGGACCTGTTGATGATCGGAATTCCCGTTTCCAGGGTGCATCGCAGGGCACAATCCACTTCGCACATGCTGGAGCGAAAGACCTCCGAGCACAGCCTGCCGATGGCTTCCTCGCGGTCAATCCCCATGATTTCCTCCGCGGCACGGTTGAAGGAGGTAATCCGCCAGCTACTGTCCACGGTAAATACCCCGTCGGAAATACTCTCCAGGATGATTTCAGTCGGGTTGGAAGTACTCTGTTGTATCGTTATTTTGCTCTTTTCATGCAGCTTTCTCATGGCATGTACTATCCTTCATCAAGGGCTGAAAAGAAAAAGGCGGCGGATCCGCTTCCACAGCTTTTTTTTCCTGATCTCACGGATAGCCTGGCGGGCGGCCTTCTCTCCTTCCTGGATACATTCTCTGGCCCGGGAAAAATCAGCCCAGTTAAACTCTCCCACTCTTGGGCAGATCAGCACATCAGCCTCCCGCAGTTGGTTATTCCGCAGGGAAAACAGGGTGATATCATAGGAGCGCATGACCACGTCGAGCCCGCTCTTCAAAGAATGCAGGGGCTTCAACCGGCTCTTGCCCACGTTGCAGGCTATGACCAGATCAGCTCCCAACTGGCGGGACGCATGGATGGGAACCAGACTGATGCAGCCCCCGTCAACCAGGGTTCTCCCGCCAATGCAGACCGGCGGCAGGATTGACGGTATGGCACAGGAGGCGGCGACAGCTTCCCGGATAAGCCCCTGACTTAAAATGATTTCCGTGCCTGATTCGATATCCGTGGCTACCAGATAGAGGGGTATACGGCTCTCCTGAAACCTGGCCTCACCAAAAAGATACGAGCTGTTCTCCCGGACAACGTCGGGAGAAATAAACGACAGCCTGGTCAATGACCGGCTGAAGAAAATACCCTTTTCCAGTAAGCCGGTGGGGATGACAGGCAGCAGCCATTTCCTGGGCTTGTTCCCGCTCTCCTCTGCACCCTCCCTGATAAAAGAATCTATCCGGAGTTTTTTAAACGGCTCGCTCTCGAGATACTCCAAAACTCTCTTCTCAAGACTGTCAGCCCTCGGGTCCAGAGCATAGAGCCCGCCGATAATGGCACCGATGCTGGTACCGACAAGCAGGTCGAATTGGAACCTCTCCTCTTCCAGCACCTTGAGAACCCCGATATGGGCCAGCCCCCGTGCAGCTCCACCTCCCAGGGCCAATGCAATTTTCATAGCCATCGATCGCTTTTCGAGCCAGCGGTTTGCTTGTTTATTTCTGGTTTTTGAGCCGCTTTTCCCGGTCAATGCGGGCTACCTGCTCCCGCACTGCCTCTGGCGGCGACCAGGACAAAAACATTCGTAAGCCAAGGATCAGTACAATAATGTCATCAATCCCCCCGATCACGGGTATGAGAAAACCCGGTATCAAATCGATAGGGCTGATGATATACAGGAAAATCCCTGCCAGGAATAATTTCAGATACACAGGGACCCGGCTATCCAGAAACAGGCGGTAAAAGAGCTTGAGAAAATCCGGCAGATGCCAGAGAAGCCGGAAGAGGTGCAAGGGATTAAGCAGTTGTAAACCAAAGGGATTTTCCAGCAATTTTTGCTCCTCTCCCCATATGATCACTCCCCTGCTCCGGCAAGGTTACGGCCTATGTAACGCTGCATCTCCTCTTCTCCTTCAGTATGTATATGGCCTTTGAGATAAAGATTCCAGTGGAGAGCAGCCTGCTCTTTTTTGCCCTGCTTCTCATAGGCCATGGCCAAGGCAGCCCGGCATTCCGGGTAATCGGGATTGATGGCCAGCGCCTTTTCAAACTCTCCCACAGCATCCGGCATATTTCCCTTCTCGGCATAGAGAGTCCCCAGATAGTAATGAAGGTCCGGATAATGAGGCTGAGCAGCAATTGCCTTGAGTATCATACTGATACTCTGATCGATCTCTCCCGCTTTCAGGTAAGTCAGGGCCAGGCTGATCATCGCCTGGACATAGCCGGGATTGATCTTGAGAGATTTGAGAAAGGTTTCGATAGCCCGCTGATGGAGACCCTTTTTAGCGTAATACATCCCAAGCTGATAGTGAAGGTCTGCATAGTTTGGATTTACCAGTACGGCCTTTTCGTAAAACAGGATGGTATTGGAGATAATGTCGTCGCCTTCAGTCAGTTGAACCGACGGGCCAAGAAGAGGCCGAGAGACATCAATTGGTGGAGCGGCAAAAACCCTTGAAAATTCTTCGAGTAATTTCTGATTGCAGTCGGTCTTCCGAAGCTCGCCGCCCCGGTCAGACAGGGAGCATTCCTCGATAAGGGCCATTTTTATCCTGGCTTCCCGGTAATGAGGATTAACTTCGAGCGCCTTCTGGAATTCCTTCATGGCTGCATTGAACCGGTGGGCAAGACCATGAATCGAACCAAGCAGGTAGTAGAAATCAGCATAGCGGGGATTAATTTCCAGGGCTTTCCGGTAGCATTCCGCGGCCTCGTTCAGGCGGCGGAGCTTAACATAGGTAAATCCCAGAAGGGAAATAGCCGCCGTATAGCGGGGATTGATTTCCAGCGCCCTGCGAAGCTCCTGTTCCGCCCGGTCAAATTCCCCAAGAGAGCACAAGCACTGTCCCAGATGGTAGTGAATGTCCGCGTAGTTGCCGCTGATCCGCGCGGCAGCAGCCAAATGCTCCACTGCCTTGTCGTACATCCCCAGGTGCTCGTATGCAAACCCCAGGTGCAGATAGGATTCCTTCAGATAAAAGAGAGAAAAGGTATGGAAAATACCTGCTTTTTTAGGCTGGGAAATGATTCTGCTGAATCCCTCGATAGCCTGTTCGAAATTTCCCTGCTCATAATGCCCGAGGGCTTGAGAATAGATGCTATTCTGGCCAAGAAACGGGAACTTGCCAACGATCTGGTTCATAGGATGAACTATAGAGTATCACCGGAAAAAAGTCAAGAGGAGGAGTCGGGATCAGCAAAAAGTTCAATATTCACCCGTTCGTAGTATAAATATGTTGGCCATTATGTCAGCCACCGGATTCATTCTCTGTCATTCCCGCCTCCGCTGGAATGACGGGATTGGAGGCTTGTGAGAGGTATTGGGTGGGGCAAGAGCCTGGAAGTACCTAAGATATTTGGTAGACACAAGCCCCACCCTCCATTCTACATTTAAGGTCAAGAAGAGCAATAGCTCAACACCTCTGGGTTTGTATCCCACCGAACACCTTGAATGGAGGGTGGGGCTTGTACCTACCGGACCCCATATCCTCCCATGCCCTGTAGCCCCACCGGATACCTGATAAATGAGAGCTCCAATTTGCGTTTGACCGAATAGTATCCATAGCGAACCTGCCGCTCTCTGTGTCTCTATGGTGTCCTTATGTCTTTGCCTTTGCCTCTGTCTTTGTCTTTCTTGAGTAATTGCTCATTGAAATAGTAATAATAGGGTTGATTTGGCCGAAGAGATTTGGTAAGGTAATGTGTAAGCAATTTAAGCTGAAAATGAACATAATTATCATCTTTTTCCGCACTTAAATTGAGTAATTATTATGCCTGATGAAGGAAGAAAAAGAGTCAGTATCGAGGGGGTCAAGCCGGAAATCGACGGCGGACGTTTTCCAATTAAAAGAGTTGCCGGAGAAAAGGTCATCGTGCAGGCGGATATCTTCGCCGATGGGCATGACTCGATTTCAGCCAATCTTTTATACCGCAAAGGAGCTGAAACCGACTGGCAGGAGACTCCCCTGCAATTCCTGGTCAATGACCGGTGGCAGGGAGAATTTGTGGTTGACGGTCCGGCTGTCTATTTCTACACGATCGAAGGCTGGATCGATCACTTCAAAACCTGGCAGAAAGACCTGAGAAAGAAATTCGAGGCCGGACAGGACTTACGGGTAGATATCCTCATCGGTATCGAACACCTTGAATCGGCCGCGAAGAGGGCTCCGGCGAGCGAAGCCGCAAGGCTCCTCGAATTTGCCGGTATTTTCAGAAACGCGACGGATGTTCAGACAGTGGTCTTGGCCGCTCTTGGCCGTGAGCTTGGCGAATTGATGGCCCAAAATCCCGACAAAAAATTGTCTACCCGCTACGGGCGGGAGCTCGAGGTTGTGGTCGATCGAAAGCGCGCTCTGTTCAGCTCCTGGTATGAGCGGTTTCCCCGCAGTTGTTCCCCGCAGCCTGATCGTCCGGGAACCTTGCGGGATTGTGAGCAGCTCATTCCGGAAATAGCCAAAATGGGCTTTGATGTTTTCTACCTTCCTCCCATTCATCCGATATCCGAAACCAGCCGCAAAGGCAGAAACAATTCGCCGAACGCCAGTCCAGGTGATGTCGGCAGCCCCTGGGCTATCGGATCAAAGGAAGGGGGGCATCGGGCGATTCACCCTCAGCTTGGGACGATGGAGGATTTTGAACGGCTGCTCAGGAGGGCTGAAAGCTTTGGAATAGAGATCGCCATGGATCTGGCCTTCCAGTGCGGCTGCGACCATCCTTACGTTCAGGAGCACCCTGAGTGGTTCAGATGGCGGCCTGACGGCACGGTTCAGTATGCCGAGAATCCTCCCAAAAAGTATGAGGATATCCTCCCGCTCAATTTTGAAACAGCCTCCTGGCAGATGCTCTGGGAGGAGCTGAAGGGGGTGGTGCTGTTCTGGATCGGGAAGGGAGTGCGGATCTTCCGGGTCGATAATCCCCATACCAAACCCTTTCCCTTTTGGGAGTGGCTGATCAGGGAAATTAAAAGGGATTACCCCGATGTTATTTTCCTGGCCGAGGCTTTCACCCGGCCAAAGCTCATGCAGCGCCTGGCCAAGCTTGGATTTACGCAAAGCTACACCTATTTCACCTGGAGAAACAGCCGGCATGAGTTGACCGCCTATCTCGAGGAACTGACTAAGACCGACATGGCCGAGTATTTCAGGCCGAACTTCTGGCCCAACACACCGGACATTCTCCCTGAGCACCTCCAGTATGGGGGAAGGCCGGCCTTTATCATCAGGCTTGTTCTGGCGGCAACCCTTTCTTCCAGCTATGGCGTCTACGGGCCTGCCTTTGAGCTGTGCGTGAGCGAGGGCCTGCCAGGCAGGGAAGAGTATGCGAACTCGGAAAAATACGAGATTAGATACTGGGGGGATTTGAGCCGGCAGGCGGGAAACCTGCGGGATTATCTGCGCAAGATCAACAGTATCAGGAGGGATAACCCGGCTCTGCAGACTACCCGGAACCTGCAATTTTACGAAACGGAGAACGAGTATCTCATTGCCTATGGGAAGGCCACCGATGACCTTTCCAATATCGTCCTGGTGGTGGTCAACCTCGACCCCTTCCATATCCAGTCCGGATGGGTAAAACTTCCCCTCTCCCAATTCGGCATAGGCCCGGACCAGCCATACCTGGTTCACGATCTGATCAGCGAGATCAAATATATCTGGTATGGCGAGAGAAATTATATAGAGCTTAATCCCAATCTTCTTCCTGCACATATTTTGAGAATCAGGAAGAGGCTGAAAAGAGAAACCGACTTCGATTATTTCGTGTGAGGAAGGGAATTGAAATCACGAAAAGCCGCTTACCTTGAAGAGGATCCCCTCTGGTATAAGGATGCGATCATTTATGAGCTCCATGTAAAGACCTTTTACGATAGCAATAATGACGGCATCGGAGATTTTCAGGGACTTACCCAGAAACTCGACCATCTGGCAAACCTTGGAATTACGGCTGTCTGGCTTCTCCCCTTTTATCCATCTCCCCTGAAGGATGATGGCTATGATATAGCCAATTATTTTGAAGTCCATCCTGATTATGGCACGCTGCGGGACTTCAAGGAATTTCTCAAGGAAGCCCATCGGCGGGGAATACGGGTCATTACCGAGCTTGTTTTAAACCACACTTCCGATCAGCATGACTGGTTTCAGAAGGCCCGAAGAGCAAAACCCGGCTCCAGATGGAGAAATTATTATGTCTGGGATTCACCGGAAAAGTATAAAGATGCCAGAATTATCTTTAAAGACTTCGAAACTTCCAACTGGGCCTGGGACCCTGTAGCCAAGGCTTACTACTGGCATCGTTTTTACTCCCATCAGCCGGATCTGAATTACAATCATCCGCATGTCCAGAAAAGCATGCTGCGGGTCATCGACTACTGGTTGAATATGGGTGTGGACGGGATGCGCCTTGATGCCGTTCCCTACCTTTATGAACGGGAGGGAACCAATTGCGAAAATCTGCCGGAAACCTATGAGTATCTGAAGAAACTGAGGTCGCATATCGACAGCAAGTTCAGAGGCAGGATGCTTCTGGCCGAGGCCAACCAGTGGCCGGAAGATGCGGTCAACTATTTCGGAAATGGTGACGAGTGTCATATGGCCTTTCATTTTCCGCTGATGCCCAGGATGTTCATGGCCATCCGGATGGAAAACCGGTATCCAATCATGGAAATCCTCAATCAGACCCCGGCGATCCCTGATGTCTGTCAGTGGGCGCTCTTTTTGAGGAATCACGATGAGCTTACCCTCGAAATGGTGACCGACGAGGAGCGGGACTATATGTACAGGATCTACGCCAAAGACCGCACGGCACGGATTAACCTCGGCATTCGAAGGCGTCTGGCACCGCTCCTTGGCAATGACAGAAAAAAGATAGAATTGATGAATTTTCTGCTCCTTTCCCTGCCGGGGACCCCGGTTATCTATTACGGGGATGAAATCGGCATGGGAGACAACTACTATCTGGGAGACAGAAACGGCGTCAGGACCCCGATGCAGTGGAGTGGAGACAGAAATGCCGGTTTCTCGCGGGCCAATCCCCAGAAACTCTACCTGCCGGTGATCATTGATCCTGAATACCATTATGAAGCCGTCAATGTGGAAAACCAGGACAGAAGCCAGGCTTCCCTGCTATGGTGGATGAAGCATTTTATCGCCATGAGAAACAATTTCAAGGCCTTTGGCCGGGGAACGATCGAATTCCTCTTTCCGGAGAATATGAAGGTTCTGGCCTTTATCCGGCAGTACCAGGATGAGAACATCCTGGTGGTCGTGAACCTGTCACGGCACCCGCAGCTCGTCGAGCTTGACCTGGCAAAGTATGCCGGGTATGTGCCGGTGGAGGCTTTCAGCAAGAATTCATTCATTGTTATTAAAAATCATCCCTACGCCCTGACCCTTGGATCGTATGGCTACTACCTGTTTCTGCTCCAGAGGCAGGAGGAGGGGGGGGCAGTCCGGACCCCGAGGATCCTGCCGGAAATCAAGGTAAGCTGGAAGTGGGAGATGGTTTTGGCCGGAAAAGCGGGGGAGGAGCTTGAGCGTGAAGTATTGCCGCTTTTCCTGAAAAGTGCCCGGTGGTTCGGAGGGAAGACCCGTCTGGTCCAGCAGGTCAAGATAGCCAGGGATATCCAGCTCGGCAAGGGCAGCCAGGTCACGCATCTTTTGTTCCTCGATGTTCAGTACACGGAAGGGGTGTCCGACCTCTATCTTCTTCCCCTCTCTTTTGCTCAGGCAGATCAGGCGCAAAAGATCCTGGAGGAGTCGCCTCAGGGGGTGGTGGCCAGGCTCGTGGTCGATGAGACGAGGGGAATCATCTATGACGGCATCTATAACGAGAAATTCCGCCAGGATCTTCTGATGATGATTGTCAGACGGTATAAAATCCGGGATAAGGAAGGGGAGGTGGCTGCCTATCCGGGGAAGGACCTTCGGGGTTCCATCAGGGGAATGCAATTACCTTCCGAATCCCAGGTACTGCGGGGTGAGCAGAGCAACTCGTCGATTATCTACGGGAACAGGTTTTTTCTCAAGCTGTTCAGGCGTCTTGAGGAGGGAATGAACTCGGAGCTCGAAATGCTGTGGTTCCTGACTGAAAAGCTATCCTGTCCTCATGTGCCGCCGTTTGCAGGAGTGATCGAGTATCGAAAGCCGCATGCCGAATCGACCATTCTGGCCATTCTTCAAGGGCTTGTGCCCAATGCAGGGGATGCCTGGAGCTATACTCTCGATGCTCTGGAGAGGTATTTTACCGGTGTCCTCTCGAAGTCAGGCGAGATTCAGGAGGTCCCGAAGGCTCCAGCTTCGCTCCTTGAGATAGCTTATCAGGAAATCCCTCCGCTCATGCAGGAGCTCATCTCGGGTTATCTTGAAATGATAAGCCTGCTGGGCACAAGAACCGGAGAGCTTCACCTTGCTCTGGCCTCGGACCCGGAAGATCCGTTTTTTGCGCTGGAACCCTATTCACTCCTTCACCAGAGGGCCATTTATCAGTCACTGCAAACCGGGGCTCAGCGGACTTTTCATCTTCTGGAAAAGAGCCTTGCACATCTGCCTGAGGATGAAAGGAACCTGGTGCAGGAGATCCTGAGCTTAAAGAAACAGGTGGTCAGTCTGTTCAAAGCCATTCTCCAGAAGAAGATCTCCGGCGGGAAGATCAGGATCCACGGGGATTACCATCTGGGCCAGGTGCTCTACACGGGAAAGGACTTTGCGATCATCGATTTTGAAGGCGAGCCGGCCCGGTCGTTGAGCGAGCGGCGATTGAAAAGGTCCCCCCTGCGGGATATAGCCGGTATGCTCAGATCGCTCCACTATGCAGCCTATACCGCTCTCTTGAAAAAAGCGCTGATCAGGGCTGAAGACAGGGTACAGCTTGAGCCCTGGGCTGACCTGTGGTACAAATATACGGGGGGTGCTTTCCTGAGATCGTATCTCGATACGGTCAAAGATGCACCCTTTATCCCCCGGGAAAAGAACGAGCTGCAGATCATGCTCAATGCCTTTCTCCTCGATAAGGCAATTTACGAGGTCAGATATGAATTGAACAACCGGCCAGAATGGCTGGCCATTCCCTTGCGGGGGATAAAACACCTGCTGGAGGAAAACAAGTAGCGGGGAGAAAAAATGAGAAAGGAGAGAGAGGGCGATGGATATCGGGAGCCTTTTGACTGAGAATGATATTTACCTGTTCAGGGAAGGGAGCCACTTTCGGCTCTATGATAAGCTCGGCTCTCATCTGGTAACCGTTGACGGAGTCAGCGGAGCGTACTTTGCGGTCTGGGCTCCGAATGCCGAGGGGGTTACGGTGATGGGAAAATTTAATGGCTGGAACCCGGATTCCCATTCTCTGGCCTTGAGAATGGATGGCTCAGGGATCTGGGAGGGCTTTATTCCCGGTATCGCTCATGGTGCTCCGTACAAGTATCATATCAGATCACGCTATCGGCATTACCGGGTCGATAAAGGAGACCCTTATGCCTTCCGCTGGGAGCCTGCGCCGGAAACAGCCTCGGTGGTCTGGGACCTCAAGTATGCATGGGGAGATGGCGAGTGGATGAAAAACCGCGCCGGGGCCAATGCCTTCAATGCACCCATGTCTATCTACGAGGTGCATCTTGGATCGTGGAGACGGGTTCCGGAAGAGGACGGGCGGTTTCTTACCTACCGGGAAATGGCTGAAAGCCTGGCTGATTACGTCGAGAAGATGGGTTTTACCCATGTCGAGTTTCTGCCGGTCATGGAGCATCCCTTCTATGGTTCCTGGGGATATCAGATCGTGGGCTTCTTTGCTCCGAGCAGCAGGTTCGGCACTCCGCAGGACTTCATGGCGATGGTCGATTACCTCCATCAGCGGGGGATAGGAGTTATCCTTGACTGGGTGCCTTCGCATTTTCCCGATAATATCCAGGGGCTGGTCTTCTTTGACGGCACTCACCTGTACGAGCATGCAGACCCACGGAAAGGATTTCATCCCGAATGGAAGAGCTATATCTTTAACTATGGCCGCCAGGAAGTCAGGGCATTCCTGATCAGTGCCGCACTCTTCTGGTTTGACAAGTATCATATCGACGGTCTCAGGGTGGATGCCGTAGCCTCCATGCTCTACCTGGACTATGCGCGCAAATGGGGTGAATGGATCCCGAACGAATTCGGCGGCAAGGAGAATATCGAGGCCATCAGCTTCATCAAACGGCTGAACGAGGCCATATACAGCGCATACCCCGATGTTCAGACCATTGCCGAAGAGTCGACCGCCTGGCCCATGGTTTCCCGTCCGACCTATATCGGCGGTCTGGGATTTGGTCTGAAGTGGAATATGGGCTGGATGCACGATACCCTGTCCTACTTTTCCAAGGACGCCGTTTACCGCAAGTACCATCAGGGCCAGCTCACGTTCAGTATCTGGTACGCCTTCTGGGAAAATTTCGTGCTTCCTCTCTCCCACGATGAGGTGGTATACGGGAAAGGCTCGCTGATCGGGAAAATGCCGGGGGACGACTGGCAGAAATTCGCCAACCTGCGGCTGTTATTCGGATATATGTATGGTCATCCGGGCAAGAAGCTTCTGTTCATGGGGGGAGAGTTTGCCCAGTGGCGGGAGTGGAACCACGATCTCAGCCTTGACTGGCACCTCCTCGAATATTTCCCTCATCAGGGAGTGCAAAAGTGGGTCGCGGACTTAAACCGCATGTATGCCACTGAACCGGCCCTTCACGAGCTGGACTTTTCCAGTGAAGGATTCGAATGGGTGGATTTTCACGATGCCGAATCGAGCGTCATCAGCTTCATCAGAAAAGGGAAAACCACCGGCGACCTGATCATGGCAGTCTGCAATTTCACCCCCGTGCCCCGGGAAAACTACCGGCTGGGAGTGCCGTGGAGCGGCATCTGGAAAGAGATCCTGAACAGCGATGCCAGGGTCTATGGCGGAAGCGGCCACGGAAACTTTGGCCAGGTTGAGGCCACACCGCTTCCTGCACACGGAAAAAGCTGCTCCCTATCCCTGCTCCTGCCTCCCCTGGGCATTATTTTCCTCAAGGGTGAGGAGAGTGAGAAATTTCAGTTGTAAAATGTAGGGGGGCTCTTCGCCCCACCAAACGCCACGCCGTCTACAGTATAGATCAGAGAGGGTAGTAAATTGAAAACCAGGGAATATATTGCCGAGGTCATGTTGGACGGCCATCTTTCTTTACCTGAAAAGGTAATTCAAGATCCAGGTCTTCAACCACATACCAAGGTCAGGGTAACCATTGAAAAAGCCGAATCAGAAGCACATGGAATATATTGCTTGATATAGACCTTTCTCAAATTGTTTCTATTGATAAGCAATTGGAAGAGCAAGCCGTTGATCTCTTTTGGAAGTATCAGGATAAAAGGTGGGGAATCGTGGATTGCTCTTCAATTTAGTGATGGAGATGGCAAACTGTTCGCTCTCATTTGGCTATGACCATCATTATTGTAGAGGCCGCAAGGCAGTTTGGTTTTGCTTTACTCGACAGTTAATTTTGATTGTGGATTAAACTTTAACATCCCCTTTAAAGTCAGTTGGGATTTATGGTGATTTCCAGATGTACTATCAGGATATTCACCCCTGGGAGGTCAGCTATCAGGAGGCACTGGAGATTCAGCGAAAGCTCAGCCGTATGGTTGAGACCGGGCCGCTCAGCCAGCCGGTGACCTTGGTCGCCGGGGCCGATATCTCTTACTCGAAGATGGATGAGCGCCTGTTTGCCGCAGTTGTGGCCTTTACCTTTCCGGACCTTGAAATCGTGGAACAGGCCAAGGCCGAAGGGCGGGCCACCTTTCCCTATATTCCGGGATTGCTCAGCTTTCGCGAAGCACCGACACTGCTGACAGCTTTTGCCCGGCTCCGGCATGAGCCCGATGTCATTCTTGTTGACGGCCAGGGTATTGCTCACCCGCGACGGCTGGGTATTGCCTCTCACCTTGGGATACTCCTTGACCGCCCGACCATAGGCTGTGCCAAAACCCGGCTGAGCGGAAACTATGTCGAACCCGGAGAGCACAAAGGAGAGAAATCCCCCTTGCAGCATGGCAGGGAAACAATCGGCATGGTGCTCAGAACCCGCACCAGGACCAGGCCTCTCTTCATCTCGGTTGGCCATAAAATCGATCTTGAGACAGCAGTGTCGATTGTTTTGGCCTGCACCCGCACCTTCCGGCTTCCTGAACCCACCCGGCAGGCCCACCTGCTTGCCAATCGTCTCCGAAGGGAATTTTCTCCTGCCCATCGATTACCCGGTGAATGATATCTTTATCCTGATCAGGCAAAAGATAAATCCTTATTAGACCGTGCTGTATTGCCTGATCACTTCTCCTTGCAGCTAATCGCCGCTCCTTGCAGTTTATCTCTGCCTTTGAATATGATCAATTTTCGCCGGGTTGTACTGGCCATTCCCGAAAAATTCTCATGAGCTCCATCACTATTAGAGATATTATACCTTGACTTTTTAAGACCTTATCTATAAGATAGCATAAATCAGGTAGTGGAGTGCCATCTTTCATTTCGTGATGTATTGTGAAACTCTGAGTAAAGGAGTGTTACCGAATGAACGAGTGCTCAAATATCAAAAAGGCGATATTCCCCGCCGCAGGTCTTGGAACCAGGTTTCTTCCAGCCACCAAATCCTCTCCAAAAGAAATGCTGCCTCTGGTTGATAAGCCGATGATTCAATACGTAGTTGAGGAGGCGGTTGCCTCCGGCATCGAGGATATTACTATTGTCACCGGTCGAGGGAAACGGGCGATCGAGGATTTTTTTGATATTTCCTTTGAGCTGGAATATGAGCTGCGCAAAAGGGGCAAGGCCGAAATTCTGGAACAGATGCAAATGATATCCCATATGGCAAAAATTTCCTATATCCGGCAGAAAGAGCCACTCGGTCTTGGCCATGCCATCCTGGTGCCACGGGATCTTGTCGGAAATCAGGCATTCGCCGTCCTTCTCGGAGACGACATTATCGATGCCGATGTTCCCTGTCTCAAGCAATTGATCGAAGTTTATAACCGATACAAATGCTCGGTCATCGCCGTGCAAAGAGTACATGACGATATCTCACAGTATGGCGTTATCAAGCCGAGACATCTGGAAAACAACGTTTATCAGGTTTTAGACCTGGTTGAAAAGCCATCACCGAGTGAGGCCCCTTCCGATCTGGCTATCATTGGCCGATACATTTTAACTCCCGAGATATTCGACGTTCTCGAAAGGATAGGAATGGATAAGACCGGCGAAATTCAACTGACCAACGGTTTGCGCGAATTAAGCAAACGCCAGGCCATCTATGCCTGTGAATTTCAAGGGAAGCGCTACGACGCCGGAAGCAAGCTTGGCTTTCTCCAGGCCACAGTTGAATTTGCCCTGAAATGCCCTGGTCTGGGCGAAGAGTTCGCTCAGTATCTGGCAAGCCGAAACCTGGCGGATTTACTCGCTGAAAAAAAGACCTCTCAGGTTCCTCACAAAGCGAGTGACCATATCCAATGATAAGTCTTGAGCGATCATCTGCCACGAGGCAGTAAAGCCAGATATGCCGGCTGCTTGCCGGTGTAATATTGGGGTAAACAGGATTGATACTCTGACATGGGGAGAAGGAATGGTTTTGCCGATAACACTTATGAGCACTGTTAAGCTCAATCGGAACCGTTCTTTCACCAACATCATCCAATTCCAATGTCGTCGGATAACTGTATGTTCAGCAGGCATTACTTCAGGGTGACCCGTTAATCGAAGGGATCGTGAAATCTAGTAAGGAGGATATGCTGTGGCCGAGGGTGATACCAAAAAGAACGTGCTTTTGGATAATATACCATGCTGTTTGCCACTTTTGCCGGTTAGAGATATCGTTGTTTACCCCTATATGATTCTGCCTCTCTTCGTAGGGAGAGAAAAATCCATCAAAGCTGTCGAGCAGGCCGTTGCCGAGTACGATCGCAAAATCTTCCTTGTCGCTCAGAAAGACTCGAAAGTCGAAGACCCCAGTCCCGAGGAAATATTCCGGTTCGGAACGGTCGGCAACATCATGAAACTCCTGAAACTACCTGACGGCAGGCTGAAAATCCTGATTCACGGCCTGATACGGGCTGAGCTGAAAAAGTACAAGGAAGACAAAAACTGCTTCATTGCCAAAATAAAGAAGATCATCGAGAAGGAGAATACCGAGCATACTCTCGAAGTTGAAGCCCTGATGCGGAATGTAAAATCGCAGATGGAAAAAAGCCTCTCGCTCGGAAAAGCTCTGCTGCCGGATGTCGTGGTTATCGCCAGCAACATCGATGATCCCGGCAAGCTGGCTGACCTGATCGTATCCAACCTGGTTCTGAAGACCGATGAAACCCAGAGTGTTCTTGAGATCATCGATCCTGTCCAGCGGCTCAAAAGAGTCAATGAGCTTTTGTCGAAGGAGCTGGAAGTTCTGGCCATGCAAAAAAAGATCCAGTCCCAGGCCAAAGAGGAGATGGACAAGGATCACCGGGAGTATTACCTTCGCCAGCAGTTGAAAGCCATCCAGCACGAGCTGGGCCAGGTGGATGAGCGCACCGAAGAAATCAATGACCTGAAATCCAAGATAGAGAAGGCCAACCTGCCGGATGAGGCCAGGAACGAGGCCGAGAAGCAATTGTCCCGCCTGGCCAAGATGCACCCTGAAGCCGCGGAATCCGGTATGGTCCGGTCCTATCTGGAATGGCTGGTCGAGCTTCCGTGGAGCATATCAACCGAGGATAATCTCGACATTGCCCAGGCTTCCAGGGTGCTTAACGAGGATCATTATGACCTGGAAAAGGTCAAGGAAAGAATCCTTGAATACCTGAGCGTCAGAAAGCTCAAGAAAAATAAAATGAAAGGGCCTATTCTCTGCTTTGTCGGCCCTCCGGGAGTTGGGAAAACCTCCCTGGGAAAATCCATTGCCCGCTCTCTGGGAAGAAAATTCGTGCGCATCTCCCTTGGCGGTGTCCGGGACGAAGCGGAAATCCGGGGCCATCGCCGGACCTATATCGGCTCCCTGCCGGGCCGGATTATTCAGGGAATCAGACAGGCGGGCTCCAACAATCCGATTTTCATGATGGATGAAGTAGATAAAATCGGTGCTGATTTTCGCGGGGACCCTTCGGCAGCCCTGCTGGAGGTTCTGGACCCTGAGCAAAATTCAGCCTTCACCGACCATTACCTGGGGATACCCTTCGATTTGAGCAATGTCATGTTTATCGCTACCGCCAACCTCCTCGATCCAATTCTGCCGGCCTTCCGGGACCGGATGGAGATCATCCATCTGTCCGGCTACACCGAGATAGAAAAAATGAAAATCGCCAGACGATACCTGATTCCCAAGCAGCTGGAGGAGAATGGAATTACCGATAAAGACCTCTCTATCTCGGATCAGGCCACCCTGAAAATTATTAATGAGTATACGCGGGAGGCGGGATTGCGAAATCTGGAGCGGGAAATCGCCACCATCTGCCGCAAATGTGCAAAACGCAAAGCCGAAGGATCAACTGGCAAGATGAGTGTCGTGCCGAGAAACGTCCACCATTTCCTCGGCATCCCCTCCTATCAGAGGGAGCTGGAGTATAAATCGGACGAAGTTGGTGTCGCTACCGGATTGGCATGGACCGAGTCCGGAGGAGATATTATTCATATCGAAGCTACCACCATGAGAGGCAAAGGAGCTTTGATCCTGACCGGACATCTGGGAGATATCATGAAAGAATCCGCTCAGGCAGCCCTGAGCTTTGCACGTTCCGAAGCCGAGCACCTGGGTATTGACGGAAACTTCAATGCTGAAAAAGATATCCATATCCATATCCCGGCAGGTGCCATTCCCAAGGATGGCCCTTCGGCTGGAGTAACCATGGCTACCTCGCTGGTTTCGCTCTTCACTAATAAACCGGTCCGCAAGGATGTGGCCATGACTGGCGAAATCACCCTGCGAGGTCATGTCCTGCCGGTTGGAGGGCTGAAGCAGAAGGTTCTGGCTGCCAAGCGAATGGGCATTAACAATATCATTGTCCCCGCACGGAATAAAAAAGATATCCAGGATATTCCGAAACAGGTACGTCAGAATATCCATTTTACCTTTGCGGAAAATATGGAAGATATTCTGAATGTTGCCCTGAAGAATACGAATGGAAATTCGTAATTGGTGACTTCTCACTCTAAGGAGAACAGGTGTTTCATATCGCCACTGAGGATGAGATCAAGGCCGGGGCGGTCACGGATGTTTATTTCCAGCGCACTGAAGAAATCCTGCGGCATGAAGGGATCAATCACCAGGTTGTAGCCGAGGTGACCATGAAGGATGCTTCCCCAGGATGGAATTGGGGGATTCTGGCCGGCACGGAAGAAGTCACCCGCCTGCTGGAGGGGCTGCCGGTCAATGTCTGGGCCATGTCCGAAGGGACCCTGTTTGGCCTGGAGCAGCCGGTTCTGGTCATCGAAGGGAAATACCTTGATTTTCTAAAGTATGAAACCTCCCTGCTCGGCCTCCTCTGCCAGGCTTCCGGAATCGCCACCAAATCCTCCCGCTGCCGCAAGGCAGCCGGAAACCGGATATTAGCCAGTTTCGGAGCACGCAGAATGCACCCCGCCATTGCTCCCATGATCGAGCGCAGCGCCTTTATCGGCGGATGTGATGGCGTGGCGGTAATCAAGAGCGCCGAGCTCATTCATGAGCTGCCGGTCGGAACCATGCCCCATTCGCTGATTCTGATGCTTGGAGACACCGTCAGCGCCTGTCGTGCCTTTCACGAAACCATTGACCAGCAGATACGGCGGGTAGCCCTGATCGATACCTTCTGCGATGAAAAAGAGGAGGCCCTTCGGGTAGCCGGGCAGCTTGGTCAGAACCTGTTTGCCGTTCGTCTGGATACCCCTTCCTCCCGCCGGGGCAACATGCGGCAGATCCTTGAGGAAGTCCGGTGGGAATTGAATCTGCGGGGCTTCCAGCACGTTAAATTATTTGTCAGCGGAGGGATCGATGAGCGCAGGATCCTTGAGCTCAACCCGGTGGCTGACGCCTATGGCGTGGGGACCGCCATCAGCAACGCCCCGGTTTCGGATTTCGCCCTCGATATTGTAGAAGTCGCAGGCAAGCCGATAGCCAAACGAGGGAAAAAATCTGGCCGGAAAACGGTGCTGCGATGCCCTGACTGCTTTCAGACTCAAGTCCTGGCCGCAACCGCTGAAGGCCTCGGCATTGCTCAACAGGAAGTCATCTGCTCCTGCGGAACCCCTCTTGAACCCCTCCTCACCCCGCTCATCCACCAGGGAAACGTAGTCCGCCCCCTTCCCTCACCCCAGGAAATCCGCTCCTTCGTCCTCCGGCAACTTGAGCAGGTGACGTTAGTCTAGGTAGTGTATGCAAAGCCTGTAATTTATGTTAAGTCTTTGATATAATGAAAGTATGGAGAAGAACAACAGAGGAGAATTAACCGATGGACAATGGGAGAGGCTGAAGGCATTGCTTCCCCCACAAAAACCAAAGACAGGGAGACCTGTGGCGTAAGGCTGGTGTCTGGGACAAGATATTTTCTGTCCTCCAGGCACAGGGTGAGGCTCAAGGTGCTATAGAGTGGGAGGTGAACTTTGTTGATAGCACCATCATCAGAGCCTACCAGCATGCGGCTGGGGCAAAAGGGGAGACCAATCCACAGAGGCTCTTGACTACAGCCAGGGGGGATTCAGCACCAAGGTACACCTCAGATGTGGTTATGAGTTTACCCCAGGAGGTATAAGGAATCTCCAGAGGTCGGAGTAAAGATTTTCCCACAAGCTGGTTCAGCAAGGAGAGAGGTCTATACTTTATCCCCTGCTGCTAAGGCCACCTCCCTTTCAGGGACTCACTTGTGTTCGCCGCCTTGACAGCGCTTTCGTTTCGCGTAAAGGGCTGCTCAAGTGGTGCAGAGAATTTTCTTTATCGGTGGCTATGGAAACCCGTTTACCACTGAGGCTTTGCATACACTGCCTAGAAACAGTAGGAATAGGGAATAAAGAAAAGTTTATATGAAGTCATGTTCAAACATTCAACCATTGACTTACAAAAATTAGAAAAAGGAGGATTAAAAATGGTTGATAGCATTGATGTCCATGATTTACCGGAAGAGGAAGTTAAATTTATTCAGGAATTCACAGAGTTTATAAGACAGAAAGTAAGGAGCAATAAAGTGCAAAAAGGAGAAGAAGGGATAGAAGAAGAGATAACAGAAGAAAAAGCCCTTACCGCCCATTCTTCAAATGTAATTGGTAAACTTACGAGAAGAGAAATCTATGACTACCTCTAATCTTGCACTCTTGGATAGTAACATTCTCATTTATAGACATCAGGCTCTTTCGGAGTTTCACACCAGGACAAGAGCACTGTTAAGGAAAGGATTTAAAGGTGATTTGCTTCTTGGTATCTGTCCTCAGGTTCTCAATGAATTTTATGCGGTAATTACCAATCCCAGACGGGTGACCGATCCTATATCGCCAGCAGAGGCGGTTAGAGAAATTGAGACATACATTAAAGCTAAAAATATCATAAAAGTATATCCTAAAGAGGATATCTTTGATGTAACTATCCATCTCTTGAAAACCTATAAGATCAACGATAGAGATATTTTTGACCTGCAATTAGTGGCTACGATGATCTCTAATGATATTACCTGCCTTTATCCATATAACCAAAATGATTTTTCCAGATTTAAAGAGATAGAAGTATTAACACCGTAGATTATAGACTTTCTCCCCGTTGGTTGCCTTAACCGTCCACAAGGAAAGCGGTATCGTGCTGCCGCAGTCCAAAGCGGCTGCCGCTGCTTTTTGCCTTGTTCGTTTGCAAAAAGATGAGGAACCTGTGCCTGGCAAGGAGGATTGAACCCTTACCTTACCCCATCCCCCTCTAACAGCTCCACTGCCCGCGGTTTCTGATGGCCTGGAAGCGGTGCCAGATCTCAATGAGGAACCAGTTTTTCAGGATCCATCCGATATTCATCCGCAGCAGGCGGGTGGGCCATTCGAGCTCTTTTTTCTCACAGATGGTGTTTTCACTCAGCTTGCGGACCCTGGCTTTGAGCTTCTGCATTTGCCGGTCCCGCTCGGCATCGTCGGATATCAGCATGATGTCGTCGATCTCCTTCATGGCCTTGATGGCCAGTTGCATCCGCTTCTCCGTCCGCTCGGCCTTTTTCGGATTTATCAGGCCATAGCGGGCCTTCAGGCGGTTGAGGATCATTCCGGCCTCATAGGAGCTGTCGACGATCTCGCTTCTGGTCATCCACCTGGTTTCGTAGCTCAAGACATATTTCCAACTGGGGCTTTCCATTGCCCGGCGATGCTCTTCCACCGTGCGGCAGAGGATTTTGTAGCCGAATTTTTCGGGATCCTCGTAGGCCTCGCTCCCCGGATCGATAAAGGGGGCATAGGGAGAGATAAAGGGGATCAGCCGTCTGGTATGGCCAAATCGTTCCAGCAACAGGCGGCAGTAGTCAACGGTGTTCAGAACCGACTGATAGGTCTGCTTTGAAAGGCCGATCATGAAAAAAAGGTCGATGCGCCGGCAGCCAAGGCGCAGCGAGGTATCGATCATCCGCTCCAGTTCCTCGTTGCCGTAGGGGCGGCCAAAGGTCCTTCGGACCTCTTCATCGTGGGATTCAGGGGACATTTCGATATTGAAGTTTGGCACTGCATCGGCTATCATTTCGAGGATATCGTCGGCGGGCGGGACAAAGAACTCCACGGCTACGGGATTGCGGATTTTCTGTTTCTTCAGCTCCTTCAGCAGCCGCAGGGCATACTGACGGCCCGGCTGCATCATGTCGCCGATGATGATGATCGGGGCATTCAGGTTGTTGTCGATGGTCTTCATGTCCCTGGCCAGCAATTCAGGATCCCGGTAGGCGGGCTTGGGGCGGTTGCAGTTTTTCCGGAAGGCGTAAGCCGCTCCTCCGCAGGTCCGGCAGGTGTGGGTGCAGCCCCGGACATTGAAAACCGCCGTAGCAGGATAGTTCAGCCAGTTCTGGTAGGGAGTATATCCGTGGAGGTCACGGTATCGCATGACCTTTTTCATGATATGGGAATAATCGATTTTAATGTCGTCAAGATCGGCCGGTACATTGGTCAGGGGATTGACCTGCACCTTTCCCTGACTGTCCCGCCAGGTGAGGTTGGGAATATGGTCAACCTTGGGGGCAGTGTGGCCATCGGCTTCCTTGAGCGCCGAGATGAGCTGGCGCAGCGGCTCCTCGGTCGAGTCTCCCCGCATGACGTAGTCGATCTGGGGATAGCAGCGGATCAGTTCTTCATGGAAGTAGGTGGAAGAAAGCCCTCCGAAGATAACCGGTGTTGCGGGATGGTATTTTTTTACAATCTCAGCCAGAGCAAGACTCCCCTGGACATGGGGCATCCAGTGCAGGTCGATACCGAAGATGCGGGGATGGAGGTTTTTAATCTCCTCTTCCACATTGTATCGTTTGCTTCGCAGCATCTTCAGGGCGATGTTGATGATCCGGACATGGAATCCGAACCGGCTGAGGTATTCGGAAATGCTGGTAAAGCCGATCGGATACATCTCAAAAACCGGTGTCGAAGGAACCAGATCGCTGATGGGTCCAAAGAGAATGGCTTTTTCTCGAAAATCATAAACGGTTGGCGGATGAAGCAATATCAAATCTGCTTCCTGTCTCATGGTGCTTCCCTTCTTTTTTTCAAAATTCTTTTATCCCCCAGTCTCATAGTCAAATTCGAAGTGTCGAAATATTCGAGCAGAGCAATAGCGTACTTTCTGGAAAATCCGAATAAATCCTTAAACTCGGCTACCGAGATATCAGTTTTGTGCTGAAGATAGCTCTGCAGCTTCTGCTGGATCTGCGACAGGGCCTGCTGATGAAATAACAGTCCTTCTTTCAGCTTGATCAATGTGCCTTCGTCGATCAGGTGCTGGATCAGTCTGGCAACATCGATGCCGGACGCATGGCAGGTCTGTGCCACTTCATCGAGGCCCGGAGGCTGATAGCCTGCCTGGCGGCACATGTCCAGGATTTTGGCTTTCTGTTTTTCCTCCTCCGGGGTCAATCTGATCTGGTGAGTAGACAGGCTCAGGGTTTTCTCCTGGACAATGATTTTCCCCTGCTCCAGCAGCGAGGAAATGATCCGGGCATACAGCCGGGAATCAAGGTCCGGATGCAGGCGGACTTTCAGCTCCTCCCTGGACATTCCCGATTTCAGGGCAAACCGCTGGTGAAAGCTGGTCAAGGTGTCAATTGCCGCACTCACCAGGCCGTGGAAGACCTCCTGATGAATGACCCATTGGTCGAGCGGATCGATGACAACAATCCGCTGCTTTGCCTGCAAATGTCCAAGATGACCGGCTATTCTGTCCTGATCGAGATTGAGGCGGGTTGTCAGACGGGCATTGTTGATTCCCTGGATTCCCGCCTGACGGACGATGAATTCAAGGCGCGTCAGATCATCTCCCTCTTCCAGAATACGGAGCCCAGAAAGGACCGCCGCATCAGACCGCCGGTGCCGGGATGGAAGGTTGTCGATGATGTTTCCGCCTCCGATGGTGATGACCGGAGAATAGGAGCGCACCACAAAGCGGTCTTTGGCCATCAGGGCCAGGGGGGATTCGAGCTGGAATTGAACCAGGGCCTCCTGACCGGGTGCAAGCTCCTCCTCCTTGTCGAGCAGGACCGCTCTGGCCAGCACCTCCGATGTTCCGGCATGAAACCGCAGGCGGGCCCGGTTCTTCAGCGGATGAGGAGCGGACGGGAGAAGGGAAATTCGCCCGTCGAGAAGATAGGAGGCCTGCAAATGGGAAGGCAGTGATACCACATCCCCGCGGGTCAGGTCTGCCTTTTCCACGCCATGCAGGTTAATGGCCACCCGCTGTCCGGCCAGGGCCTCTTCCACCGACTGGTTATAGACCTGAATTCCCCGGATCTTGGCCTGTTTCCCGCCGGGGAATATTTCAACGGTCAGGCCCTTTTTCAAAGTCCCCGATAAGAGCGTACCGGTAACTACCGTCCCGAATCCTTTCATGGTGAATATCCGGTCAACCGGCAGCCGGCAGATACCTCCCGGATTCCGGGGCGAAACGCTTTTGGCCAGTTCTTCAAGGCCCTTGAGCAGAGCCGGGATCCCCTGGCCGGTCGTGGCCGAGACCGGAAAGATGGGGGCGTTTTCCAGGAAGGATTCCCGGACAAAACTCCTGACATCATCAAGGACCAGCTCCAGCCACTCCGGATCAACCATGTCTGTCTTGGTGACCACCACGATCCCCTTCTGGACCTGGAGCAGACGGCAGATATCGAAGTGCTCGCTGGTCTGGGGCATGACCCCTTCATCAGCGGCGATAATCAGCATCACCGCATCGATGCCGGTCACTCCGGCCACCATATGCCGCACAAACCGCTCATGACCCGGCACATCGACAATGCCAAGGCGCTCTCCATCCGGCAGGTCCAGATGGGCAAATCCCAGCTCGATCGTGATTCCCCGCTCTTTTTCCTCCTTCAGCCTGTCCGTGTCAATGCCGGTCAAGGCCCGAACCAGGGTCGTTTTCCCATGATCAATGTGCCCGGCGGTCCCCAGGATAATCCACTTAGAGTCCATCCCAAAGCTCCATTCCAAATAAAGAAAAGACACCACACAGACACAGAGACACAGAGAAAAGCACAGGATGTCGCGGTGTCTTTATCTTTTTCAAGGTATCACCTCGCATCGCTTCCCCACTGTTCGAGAATTTGTCTGCCTGCCTGGATAATCTCCGGCACATCCTCATCCTGAATGGTCCGCAGGCTCAAAAGAAACCGTCCATGATTGATGCGCCCCAGAACAGGAGGCTGATTCAGGCGAAACCGCTCCTCGAGCTGGTTGATTTCTTTTCCGGATGAGGAGATGGCCACCGAAAGGGAAGGAATGTTGTGCAGGGGAAAGGAGCCGCCGCCCACCTGGGCATCGTCATCGACCATCTCGATACTGACAGTATCATCATCATGCCGGTCTGAGGCCAGACCTTCCAGTATCCGTCTCCCCCGCTCCTCAAGCTGCTGACGGGAGGCGGTGATCATGCGCAGGGTGGGAATTTTCTGCAGAACGTCCGGTTCCCGGTACAGCTTGAGCGTACTCTCAAGAGCGGCCAGGGTCATTTTGTCAGGCCGCACAGCCCTGGTCAGAGGATTTTTCCGCAGAAGTCCGGCATATTTTCCCCTGCACAGGATAATCCCTGCCTGCGGCCCGCCCAGGAGCTTATCGCCGCTGAAGGTTACAATCTCTGCCCCCTGCTGAATGATCCGGGAAACAAGGGGCTCATCCAGCCCGTAAGGGGAAAGGTCGGCCAGCATGCCGCTTCCAAGGTCGCAGATGACGATCAGCCCCCGTTCCTTACCCAGGTGAACCAGTTCCGGAAGGCTTGTTTCTTCCGTGAAGCCCACAATCCGGAAATTACTGGGGTGTACTTTCAGAATGGCTGCACTGTCTGATGTAATCGCCTGCCGGTAATCCTCGATGCGGGTTTTATTGGTGGTGCCGACCTCCACCAGCCTGGCCCCTCCCTTTTTCATAACCTCCGGAACCCGGAAAGATCCGCCGATTTCTACCAGCTCTCCCCGGGAAACGATTACTTCCCGGGATTCGGCCAGGGTATTGAGAACCAGCAGAACCGCAGCCGCATTGTTATTTACCACCAGAGCATCTTCTGCGCCGGTCAGATGACAGAGCAGCCGGGTGATGGAATCCCCGCGCTTTCCCCTCTTTCCGGTCAGGAGGTCATACTCGAGGTTCGTGAAGCAACTGGCCGCCGTGGTAACCCTTTCCACCGCCTCACCGGCTAAAACAGCCCGTCCGAGATTGGTATGCAGAATAATCCCCGTAGCATTGATCACTCTTCCCAATTCAGCATACTGGGTTCTCTGAAAGTACAGGTCCACTTCTTCCAGGACAGAGCTTGCCGAAACCCGGAATTCTTCAAGCTCCTGCGGGCTGGTACAGGATAAAATCCACCCTCTTTTCCCATCAAGAACCTGCCTGATCCCCTCAACCAGAATCCACCTGGGATACCAGGAAAATCTTTCCCCCCTGGCTGCGGCATGGTGAAGGATTGATTCCACCGAAGGTATCGATCTGAGGCAGGCAGTTTGCAATTCACTCAGCATACAAGCCTGTAACAGTCAGATAATTAATTCATAAGGTGCCGGTAAATGTCAGTAATTACTTTTGGGACTATTCGTCTTATCTATAAAGGTATCACAGCCCGGCCAAAATCTCAAGGCTTGATTTGGAAGTCCCTGGAAAGTCTCATCAGGCATCCGAGCGGCTTTCGCGCTCCGGCGGCATCAAAATATGATGCTTTTTCATGAAATATCCCAGGTTCCTTCGGTCAATTCCCAGCAGCTTGGCTGTTCTGCTTTTAACCCAATTGGCCCGGTCAAGGGCATTGAGGATTATGATTCTCTCGTACATCAATAACTGGTTTCGTAAATTAAGATCCTTGGCCAGCAGCTTCCTGTCCATCGGGATGCTTTCAGTCGGAGAGACCGCAGGCTGGTGATTCTCCCTGATATGGGCAGGAAGAATATCCGGATATATTTTATCCCTGCTTTCGATAATCATGGCATTCTCGATAACATTTTTCAATTCCCGGATATTGCCCGGCCAGTCATACTTTACGAGCAGTTCCATAGCCTCGCTGGAAACTCCCTTCACTTTAGTCTCCATTTCATTGCTGTTATGCTGAATGAAATGCTCCAGCAGGGAAGGGATATCCTCACGCCGATCTCTCAGGGGAGGAAGAAAAATAGTAATGACGCTCAGCCGGTAATAGAGGTCTTCGCGGAAGGTTCCCTTTTGAGCGGCATCCTTGAGAATGACATTGGTCGTGGCGATAACCCGGACATCCACCTTAATGGTTTTACTGCTTCCCACCGGCACGATCTCGTCTTCCTGGAGCACACGCAACAGCTTGGCCTGTCCGGCCAGCGGCATATTTCCAATTTCATCGAGCAGTATGGTCCCTTTATTGGCCAGCTCAAACCGGCCCTTTCGATCCGACAGGGCACCGGTATAGGATCCCTTCACATGACCGAACAGTTCACTTTCCAGCAATGTCTCGCTTAAAGCCGCGCAGTTCACCTTGATAAAGGGCCGCCCATTCCGTAAACTGTGCTTATAAATCGCATTAGCCACCACTTCCTTGCCTGTTCCGCTCTCGCCCTGAACCAGTACTGTTGACTTTGTCTTGGCAATGATTCCAATCAGGCGGCAAATCTCTTTGATCTTCTCGCTCTTACCGATGATATCTGCTTGAACGTAATCCTGACCCATAATCAATACATCCCCCCGATCAATGTGAACAGGTTCCAGTTTCATAAGGGATCTTTCTCGCGCACCTCCATAAGGTGAGCAAATCCTATGCCAGCTTAAATTTTATCCCCCCCGCTCATTTTTATGCCCATAGGTGACTATAATTCTTCAGACAATCTATCCGACCTCATGAGGCTGCACGGCGCTCCAGACAACGGGAGAGAGCCGCCTGGCATGAAATAGATTTCATATATGAAAATATTTTCATACTAGTTCAGAAATAGTATATTTCCATTCATAGTGGCATTTTTACGAACTCACGGCTATCTTATCTGTTGATTTTCTGATCTCGATACGATAAACTAGAGTATTCTGATAGTATACTTTTTTCCCTTAACGCGAGGAGCATGAAGTCGAGTATGGAAGAAATAATTCAACTTGATCCGATCATCCAGCCATCGCCAGACCAATGGTATGGCGTGCATACCCGATCTCGTCATGAGCAGGCGGTTTACGAGCGACTGACAAGTAAATCCATCCATACCTTTCTCCCCAAAATGGAGGTCTGGAGTGCGCGAAAGGACAGGCAAAAGCGGATTAGAGTGCCGATGTTTCGGGGGTACCTCTTTATCCGGGCCAACCTGGAAAACCGGCTCTGGCTTACTGTCCTGCAAACTCCGGGAGTCGCCCGGATCATCAGTAGCAACGGCAAGCCGGTACCTATCCCGGAAAACCAGATTTCCTCGATCCAGACCATTCTGGAAAACGATACGGTCGTCACTCCCTATCCTTATTTGAATATTGGCGAAAAGGTACGAATTGTGGCCGGCCCCCTTAAGGGGGTGGAAGGAATTCTTCAGCGATTTAAGTCGAATAAACAAAGACTTATTCTCTCGGTAGACCTTCTTCAGCAGTCAATCTGTGTTGAATTGAATACCATTGAAGTAGAGCCGATTAATTTCTAACTGCCGAGGGGAAGACTGCTTACCGCGTTCAGAGGAAAAATTTCTTTTCCCTCGATAAAATTCCCCGCCATTTTCCGAAAAAAACCCGCACTGGCAATCATGGCTGCATTATCGGTACACAGGAGCGGCGGGGGGTAAAAGAGCCGCAAGTTCAATTTTTGCGCACTGTGCTCCGCCCTGGTCCGGAGGCAGGAATTACAGGCCACGCCGCCGACCAGAACCAGTTGCTCTATCCCCTTGATCCGGCAGGCCCTGACGGCTTTGGTAACCAGGATATCCACCACCGCCTCCTGGAAGGAGGCGGCAATATTCCGCACCTCAGGAGAAACCTCGTCGTGCGGGGAGCCCGCTTCAGGAAGCACCAGGGAACCCTGCCGGGAGCGGACATGGTTTAAAACCGCCGTCTTTAATCCGCTGAAACTGAAATCGAAGCTGTCTTTTTCCAGGTATGCGCGAGGGAATTTAACCGCCGCCGGATTGGCGGTTTTGGCGAGCCGGTCAATTATCGGCCCTCCCGGATAGCCCAGTTGCAGGATCTTGGCAACCTTGTCAAAAGCCTCGCCTGCCGCATCGTCCCTGGTTCCGCCCAGGAATTCGTAATCCGTATGACTGTGAACGGCAAAAAGGCTGGTATGCCCGCCGGAAACCAAAAGAGCGATAAAGGGGAATTCCAGGGTGGGATAAGCCAGGAAGATCGCCTTGATGTGCCCTTCGATATGATTGACGGGAATAAGGGGCTTATGCTTCAGGTAAGCAAGCGCTTTGGCGACCGATACTCCCACCAGCAGTGAGCCGATCAGTCCTGGGCCAACGGTCACGGCAATGGCCTCGAGGTCATCGAAATCCATCCGTGCTTCCTGAAACACCTGATCCAGGATCGGAATGATGGCTTCCATAGCCTTGCGGGCTGCAATTTCCGGCACTACCCCCCCGAATCTGTGATGGACTGCAATCTGGGAGGCTATCTCCTGGGCCACAATGTGCACTCCATCCCGGACAATGGCCACTGATGTTTCATCGCAGGAGGATTCTATGCCTAAGATGTTCATACTAATACCCCCCCATGAACAAGCAATAACCCGCTATAACACTAACTGATTTAGTATTTCTCCCGCAGAGACGCAGAGGCGCAGAGGATATCATTTGCCAGTTGACATATGGCCATGACAAGATCAACACTATAGTTATCTCTATATCATTTTTGGTCATTCTCTGCGCCTCTGCGTCTCTGCGGGAAATCGTTTACATTTTGTATTTCTGGGCAACCCCTTACTTATTTCACCAGCTCCGATACCCTGACCAGGGTGATACCCTTGTCCCGGAACTTCGAAGCCGACTCCCTCAATGCCTGAATGGTCGCCGGATGAAGATGCCCTATGCCCACGGCCTGGCCATCCTTCAATGCCGTGTCGATCAGGAGGTCAATCTGACGACGGATAGAGCTGACACTCTTCTGGTTGTCTAAAAATACCTGCCGGCGGGCACTCGGAACCTCAAGGGCCTGGGCGATTTCATAGCCGACGCTTCCTGGCGTGGTCCTGCTGTCAAGAAAATATAATCCACGGCTTTTCAGCTCTTCGAGAATCACCTGCATGGATTTTCGGTCCTCCAGCATCAGGGAGCCCATGTGATTATTCACTCCCCTGGCCCCCGGCACATCCCGCAGGCCGGAGTCAAGGATTTTGAGCATCTCCTCTTTACTCATGCCAACCTGTAAGGTGTTCTTTTCCCAATAGGCCAAAGCGCATTGGCGTGGCTGCATGGGAAGGTGGAGGATGATTTCCCATGAGCGGTCATGGGCCATCTGGGCGCACTGCCGGGAAAAAGGGTGATGGGGCAGAATGGATACATTCAGGATGAGGTTCAGGTCAAACAGTGCCCTGGCCAGCTGGCGGTTATACCCCAGGTCATCGATCACCAGGGCGACCCTGGCTCTCTGCTTTCGCCTGGCCGCAGGATGCCGCTCTTCGGAGAGAATCCTGCTCTGGAAGATCAGGATGTAGCTTGCGGTATTTGTGTCTTTACTCCCCAGGAAGAAAACCATCTGCCGGTGCGAAGGGGAAATCGTTTCTTCATGGCTGGTGAAGACTTTTCCGCCACGGGCTTGAACCAGATCAAGAACTGTCTTACGGATTTTCGTCCACAGGCCCCTGTCCCCAAGCTCGATTACCCGCTTCAGCGGCAGCGAAGAAGAATCCTCGCCGCCGCTGGCAGTAACACCTTCAAGCCCCAAATCAGACAGGGCTGTTTGAAGAGCTGAATCGAATTCCTGTGCCCAAAAGAAGCGTTTTTCTTCTTCATTCAGAATATCCGGCGGTGGCGGGATAAGCGGGGAGCCCTTCCCCCGGCTGAAGAACAGGGACTTTGCATATTCAGCGCCCTGGTGGAATTTATCCGCAAGCCTGCTCGTGGTGATGGAGAGGAAGCCCAGGATCAGGAAGAAACCTGCCAGAGCCAGAATGATGCCGGCAGGTTTCCCTTTGTCGCTTCGCTTTCTTTTTTTCCTTCTTCCCATCTTCTTCTCTGGACAAGCTTACAGTTTTTTGCTTGCCTCGAGAATTTTGGAAGCTTTAATAATATCGATGGCACGCTGCAGCTGCAGGTCCTCGAAGTATTTGGCCTCATCACCCTCTTTGGTCTTCGGTGAGTTGGGATCAGGCTGCGGCTCTGGCGGGGGAGCCTCTTCTTCACCCTCCGGCTCCAGATTCTTTTTCCGGTTTTCCATATCGACCAGATCCTTTTCCCTGATGGCATGCTCCTCCGAAATGACCATTTTCTTATCTTCCAGGCGCATGTTCTCAACGACGATATCCGGTGTAATTCCCTTGGCATGGATGGAGGTGCCTTTTGGAGTATAATATTTGGCCGTGGTCAGGCGCAGGGCGGAACCATCCGATAAGGGGTAGATAGTCTGAACCGACCCCTTGCCGAAGGTTTTGGTTCCCACCAGTACCGCCCGGCCCCAGTCCTGCAAGGCCCCGGCCACGATCTCGGAAGCGCTGGCACTGCCTGCATTGACCAGGACAACCATGGGCATGCCCTTGGGGATGAGAGGATCATGGGTTGATTTGAAGGTAATGGTCTGCTCCTCCCCTCTCCCTCTGGTGGTGACAATCACCAGTCCTTTAGGCAAAAACTTGTCGGCCACATCTACCGCCACGCTCAGCAGTCCGCCGGCATTGAACCGCTCATCGAGAATAAGTCCGTCAAGTTCCTGAATCTTCATGCCCTTGAGCTCTTTCACCATGTCCGTGGCGGTATTTTCCTGAAACTGGCGCAGCCGGATGTAGCCGATTTTCTTGTCGATGACCTTTGAGCTGACACTGGCCAGTTTGATGATTCCCCGGGTAACGGTGAAATCCTTGGGTTTTTCGAACTCCTTGCGCATTATGGTCAGGGTCACTTTGGTCCCTTTCGGTCCCTTGATTCTCTTGGCCGCTTCGGTCAACGACATGTCACGGGTCGAGACATCGTCGATTTTTAAAATCTGGTCTTCGGATTTCAGACCCATCTGAAAAGCAGGCGTACCTTCAATCGGAGAAACAATGATCAGCACCCCGTCACGGATGGAGATTTCGATTCCGATGCCCTCGAACTTGCCCTGAGTATCAACCTGCATCTCCTTATACATGTCCGGTGTCATGAAGGAGCTGTGAGGATCAAGGGTCTGGAGCATGCCTTTGATAGCGCCGTAGACCAGATCCTTGACCTGGAATTCATCCACGTAGTTGCCCTGCACCTTGGAGAGCACCTCACTGAAGATCCTGAGATCCTCATAGGATTCCTTTCCGGATACTACGGCCCGGCTGCCCAGACTGAAGATTCCTCCCATGAATAAAGCCATAATGAGAAGAGCATAGAGAATAATTCTTTTCTTCCTGTGCACTGCTTTTTCCATTTGTATCTCCTTAAAGTTTTTATCTATAACTTTAGTTACCTGCCATTAGGTTACTGTAGCCATATTAAGGGGTCTACAGGATTTCCCCGGAAGCGGATCTCAAAATAGACCTGCGGACTGCTCACACCTCCGGTATCACCAATCCGGGCGATGGGTTGTTTCTCCTGGACGGAGTCCCCGGAATTTACCAGCAATTCCGAGGCATGGGCATAGACACTGCAATACCCTTCTCCGTGGTCCACAATCAGCAATTTCCCATATCCAAGACACCAGTCCGCATAGGCCACTCTTCCTGGATAAATAGAGCAGATTTCCTTCCCAGCCGGGGCCTGAATAGTGACTCCTTTTCTCCAGGTTGCATTCCCCGCTGTGCCGGTGGGTTGTTTGCCGAAAGGAGAAGAGGAAACGATCTTTCCCTGGACAGGCCAGGGGAGCTTGCCCCTTCTGGCTGCAAATCCGGACGCAGGAGAAGGTTTGATCTGCTGCAGGCGGCGCTTCTTTTCCAGATCGGTCAATAATGCCTGAAGATCGTTTAATCGGTTCGATAATCCCTGATGGGCAAGACGGTATTCATTTTCCCGGGCCCGAAGTGCCTTGAGGTGCTTTTCTTTCTCATTTTTCTTTTGGATCCACGCTCTTTCCTGTTCGGCTGCGCTTTTTTGAAGCTCCTCGATTTCCTGCTGATGAAGATACATCTTTTCTTTTTTAATCTTAAGCTCTTCTATTTGATGGGAAAACCGCTGGATCAATCGGGAATCCTCTTCGGCAATCAATTTCATGTAGCTCACCTTCCGCCAAAGTTCAGTCATGGACTCAGCTCCCAGAATCACCCGCCAGAATCTCAAGGGTCCTGCCTGATATACTGATCGAAGGCGTAAGGCCAGGAGATTTTTCTGCCTGGCCACAGAGCCCTGCTCTCGGTTGATCTCAAGGCTCAATTCTTCCTGCTTCAGCTTAACACTATTTATTTTATCGTCCAGTATGGCGCGTTTATACTTGTACTTTTCCGCTAATTGATCGCAGAGTTCAATTTTGCGGAGAACTTCCTCCTCTCCGGCCCGGGTTTTTTTCAATCTGTTCTCACTCTCCCGGATTTGCTGCTCAATCGCCTTTACCTTTCCCTGCGCCTGATTGATTTGCTGCTGCAGCGAGTCCTTTTTATTTGCCGCATACCCTGGGGAACTGAAAAGAGCCGCCAGAAAAAGTACCACGGTTTTCAACAACAGGATATCATAGCTGTTTTCTCTCCAAAAAGCAATCATTTCCAAGCATTATCCTATCTTTAGGCCGAGCGGAGGGATAATGAAACCACGGCCCCGAACCCCCCGATAACCGAACCCAGAACAAGGACCAGAATCACTTTTTCCAGTTCCAGAAAGGTGATGGCAGATGCCCCGAAAATCAGATTTACCAGGGGGCTCACTTTCCAGCAGAAGGCATGGTATACTGCGGCTGAGATCGCAATCGCCAACCCCCCGCCGAGAAAGCCCTCAAACATCCCCTCAAAGAGAAAGGGAAGACGGATATACCACTCGCTTGCGCCTATGAGTCGCATGATCGAAATTTCCTCCCGCCGCCGGTCAATGGTCAGATGAATCGTGCTGGCAGTGATAAACAGGGAAATGATGGCCAGTATGGCCCCCAGGAGGGACAGAACCAGACGGCTGACCGATACCAGGCTGGATAACCTTTCCACCCATTCAACTCCCCCCTGGATACTTTCCACTTCGGGCTGTCTGGACAGATACTTCATCAGGGACTTTAACCGGGCAGGCTCTTTCAGAGCGGGATCCAGGAATAATTCAAAAGAGGCAGGCAGCGGGTTGGTATCAAGGCCATCCAGAAGTCGTGCATCCCTGCCGAGCGAATTTCTGAATTCCTCCAAGGCCATAGCCTTGGAAACATAGCGGACTCTGGAGATTTCAGTTATGCTGGCGAGTACCTGCTGCAGCCGCCCGGTTTGCTCGCGGGTAAGATTGTCCCGCAGGTACACAACAACCTGAAGATTGCTGGCTGAGTCAAGGGCTTTGGAAAGATTGGAAAGGGCCATGAAGTACAGGCACAGAAGAAGCATCGAGCAGGCGATGCTCATTACGGCGATACCGGCGGGTATTCCGGCAGATCGAAGATCCTGGAGCCCCTGGCGAAGGAGGTAGGACAGTTGGCGAACCTTAGCAGTGAACAATTTTACCTTCTCGCAGGTAAATGACCCGCTTTTTCATCTCCTCAATGATCCGCAGGTTATGCGTTGCCATCAGCACCGTTGTCCCCTGGATATTGATATCGGTAAAAATCCTCATCACGTCCCTGGCCGCGTCCATATCCAGGTTTCCCGTCGGCTCATCCGCCAGGAGTAAGACCGGATCATTGACCACGGCCCGGGCAATGGCTACCCGCTGCTGCTCGCCCCCCGACAGCCTCTTCGGATAGTAATCCATCTTGCGCTCGAGGCCAACCCGCCTGAGGCAATTCCATACCTTCCGCTCGATTTCGGGTTTTGGTTTGCCCAGGACCTGCAACAGGTAGGCGACGTTCTCAAACACCGTTTTGGAGTGAATCAGTTTGAAATCCTGAAAGACTACCCCCATTTTCCGGCGCAGATGGCAGATCTGGCTGCTCTTGATCTTACCGATATTCCTGCCGTTAACGATGATTTGTCCGGAAGATGCCTGCTCCTCCCGGAGAATGAGCCGCATCAGGGTCGTCTTTCCGGCTCCGCTCGGCCCGGCCAGGAAAACCATCTCTCCCGGATCGATTCGCAGATTGATGTCAGTCAGAGCACTGCAATGGCCATCGAATGTTTTATGGACATGAAACATTTGGACGATAGCCGATAAAGAGGCCGAGATCGGGGCCGAAAGCGGTTGCACGGGAGCTATCCTTTAATTCCTCTTCTTTCTGGCCACTATTTCCCTGACGGCTTTAACGACCGCCTCAGCGGTCAGGCCATAATGGGTCAGCAGTTTTTCTGCATCTCCGGAAACTCCGAAGCTATCATTCAGGCCGATTCTTTTCAGGGGAACCGGGCATTGTTCTGAAATGACTTCAGCCACCGCGCTTCCCAGTCCTCCAATAATCGAATGCTCTTCAGCGGTCACGATACAGCCGGTCTCCCGGGCTGCGGCCAGGATAGCCTGCTGATCGATGGGCTTCAGGGTGGACATATTCAGGACGCGGACAGAAATGCCCTCGCTTTTCAGTATCTCGCTGGCCTTCAGTGCCCGGCTGACCATGACCCCAATGGCGATCACGGTGGCATCGCTGCCATCTTCAAGCAGAGCGGCCTTTCCCTTCTGGAAAGTGTAGTCGGAACCCAAAACCACCGGGAACTTGCATCTGCTCAGCCGCACATAGACAGGGCTTTTGTCATTGACCAGATATTCCAGCACCTTCTCCGTTTCAATTCCATCTGCGGGTACGATAATATTCATATTGGGCAGACTCCGCATCAGGGCAATATCCTCATTGGCCTGGTGGGTAGCGCTGTCTTCTCCCACGGTCACGCCTGCATGGGTGGCTACGATCTTAACGTTCTGCATGGAATAACAAAGAGATTGCCGGATCTGGTCCCAGGCCCTTCCGGTAGCGAAAACGGCAAAGGTGCTGACGAACGGAATCTTCCCGAAGGCAGCCAGCCCGGCTGCCGTGGCAATCATATCCTGCTCGGCGATTCCGATATTAAAAAACCTGTCCGGAAAGGCCCTGGCAAATTTTTCGGTCCGGGTAGAACAGGAAAGGTCTGCGTCGAGCACGACAATGTCAGGATTCTGCTGTCCCAGTCTCACCAATACGTCTCCATAAACATCACGAGTACCTAAACTTTGACTCATAGCTCACCTCAACTCCAGTAATGCTTTTTCCAATTCCGCCTCGGTCGGCGCAACCCCATGATAGTGCACTTTGCCTTCCATAAAGGAAACCCCCTTGCCTTTGACCGTGTGGGCAACGATCAGCGAGGGCTTGCCCTTGACCTGTTCACACCGCTCAAATGTCGAGAGGAGAGCCGACAGGTCATGGCCATCGACCTCAAAAACCTGCCAGCCGAAAGATTCCCATTTTGGGGCTATGGGCTCGATATTCTTTATTTGGGACAGTGAACCATCAATTTGCAGTTTATTGGCATCGATGATGCCGCAGACATTATCGAGCTTATAATGGGCCGCGGTCATGGCCGCCTCCCATATCTGGCCCTCCTGAGTCTCTCCGTCCCCCATTAAAACATATATCCTGGCCTCGGATTTGTTCAGTCTGGCAGCCAGGGCCATTCCATTGGCTACGGATAATCCCTGCCCCAGGGAGCCGGTTGAAATTTCGACCCCCGGAGTGGTCAGATTAAAGGGATGCCCTTGCAGCATCCCGCCGAGTTTGCGAAGGTTGTCGAGCTCTGCCTTGTCGAAGTAGCCGAGTCGGGCCAGAGTGGCATACAGGGCCGGCGCTCCGTGTCCTTTCGACAGGACGAACCGGTCGCGGCCGGGCCATCGGGGATTTTTCGGATCATGGCGTAACTTCACCATGTACAGTGCGACCAGAATCTCGATGATGGATAAAGATCCCCCCGTATGTCCGGATCCGGCGCGGGTTAACATGCGCAAAACTTCGATGCGTAATTGACGGGCCGTCTCTTTCAATTCTATAATTTTGCTCTCCGGCAATGATGACATAAATTCTTCCTCTTTACTAGGGCTCAATCAATCTGACAGTTCCAGCGCGAATAGGCTCAACCTGAATGCAAAGAAAAATACCCAACATATCTCACACATCGGTATTCTTCAAGGCAAAATACGAGGGACGAATTACTCCGTGGTAGAATGGAAAACACTTGCGTTGGCTGGACCTTACTGATAATAGGTTGAATAATATTATTCTTCAATTAATTCCAACACGTATCTCATTTTTTCTTTCCCGCCGGCGCTGGCCAGCAGAGTTCGGATAGCCGATATGGTACGGCCTTTTTTCCCGATTACCTTCCCAATATCATCTTTTGCTACCTTAAGTTCAATAATCGTCGTTCTGCCTCCATCGATCTCGCTGATATTCACATCTTCCGGGCTGTCCACAATCGCTTTCACAATTTTTCTAATAATGTCTCTCATACAACCGTACCTCTTTCTACCTTGATCTTCCTTGCTCTTTTCTTCATTTTCTTTTGATCTGTCTCGAAAAAATTTTCCTAGCATAATGGATTCATTTTATAACAATTGGCATCATATTTGTCAACAAAAATAGTGAATCGTGAAAAATCCCGGTTTTCCTCACGCCATATCCTTTTTTGCCTCTTCCCACAGCTCATCCATCTCCTGAAGAGACATTTCCTGAAGAACCTTTCCCCTCTCCCTGGCCTTTTTTTCAATGAGCTGAAAGCGGCATATGAACCGGGTGATAGACCGGCTTAACGCCCTGTCTGGATCGACCTTGATGAACCGGGCCATATTTACTAAGGCGAATAATATATCTCCTAACTCATCTTCCATCTCCTGGGTGTTTTTCCGAAAAAAAGCATCTTCAAATTCCGATATCTCCTCCCGGACCTTGTCAAGGACCTGGTCCGCGTGCTCCCAATCGAATCCTGCTCTGGCTGCCTTCTCCTGAAGCCTGTGCGCCCGCAGAAGAGCCGGCAACTGCCGGGGGACTCCATCCAGTACCGATTCTCTTGGTTTTTTCCCCTCAGACTGCTTGATCTGCTCCCATCTGGTCAGTACTTCCCGGCTGCTGGTCGCTGTTTCTTTACCGAATACATGAGGATGCCTGCGGATGAGTTTGGCACAGATAGTTTCAATTACCTCGACAATGGTAAACCTGTCCTCTTCGGCAGAAAGTTGAGCGAGGAAAATTATCTGAAACAGCAAATCCCCCAATTCTTCCTTGAGATGATTACCATCATCCTCGTCAATCGCCTCCAGAACTTCGTAGCTTTCCTCGAGAAGGAGGGGTTTTACCGAAGCGAAGGTTTGCTCTTTATCCCAGACACAGCCATGCTCTCCCCGGAGTGTGGCCGCGATCTGAACCAGGCGGGTAAAAGCTTCGCCGACAGTATGCCGATTCTTATCCTCGTGCACCGTGCTGATGTGGTCTCCTTTACGATCTTTTTATTATGAGGGCAGTTGTCTGATTATTCTGTAATGGACGGTACCACCTAAATTATATATCGATGCTCATTGGATTTTCAAATTAAATATGTCTCATTCTGCATTATTTTTTACCTCTTGACATTAAAAATGAATCTTGTTATTTTTATTCTGATGTTAGCACTCTATTTAATAGAGTGCTAATTTGCTATCATGGAGACATCGACGTGATTGAGGAACTTACTGAACGAGAAAAATTTATCCTTGAAGCAATTATCAGGCAATATATCGGTATGGCTGAACCGATCGGTTCCCGGACCATTTCCAAAAAAATCAACCTGCCGCTCTCCCCGGCCACCATCCGTAATATTATGGCTGATCTGGAAGAGAAGGGATACCTTCAACACCCTCATACCTCTGCCGGGAGGATCCCGACGGATCAGGGCTATCGATATTATGTTGACAACCTTCTCAAATCAAGTAGCCGGAAAAAGTCCAGAAAGACAGGGCTTGAGCCCCTGTCAAAAATTCATGAGCGGGAGGAGCTCATGGAAGGAGCCTGCCGGCTCTTATCCCTGCTGTCCAAATATGTCGGTATCGTCATTCCACCCAAGATCACTGACCTGCGGATGAAGCGCATGGATTTTATCCCCTTGAGCTCACACCGGATACTGGCGGTATTTGTATCTGAGACCGGCCTGGTGTACAACAAGATTATCGAGGCCAGGGAACCGTACACCGAGCGAGAGCTGAATATGATGAACCAGTTCATCAATGAACGGTATCAGCATATGAATATCGTGCAAATCAGGGATAAACTCATGGAAGTAGTGTCCGAAGAGGGGAGACTGTACAAGAACCTGTTTGACAATATCAACCTCCTCAGTGAGGAAATCTCCAGAAGTCAGACAGACAGCCTCTATCTGCAGGGGCAGTCGAATATTCTGAAGCATCCAGAGTTTGCCGATGTCCAGAAGATCAGGGCGCTGTTCGATGCCTTCGAGGAAAAGATCAAGCTCATCCGGCTGCTGGATAAATGCATCGATTACGAGGGAGTAAGGGTTATCATCGGAGCGGAAAACGATAACCCTGATATTCAGGATTGCAGCATTGTCGCGGCACGCTACCAGATGGGAACCCTAGCCAGCGGCGTTATCGGCGTTATCGGGCCTACCAGGATGCGGTATCAGGAAGTTATCGAGCTGGTAGGCAGTGCAGCGAAAATCATCGATACGCTTTTCTCCGAAGAATAACAGATTATCAATCCATATGAATTCAAAAGAACATCAGTAATAACAGGAGGAATTATCTTTTGGCTGAACCAGAAATACAATCAGCCCAGGCCGATGATCAGCAGGAAGCGCTGAGTGCACTTCATCAGGAACTCAATAACCTGAAGCGGCAGCTCGAACACTGTCAAAGTGCGCTCCAGAAGGAAAAGGAAATAAATAGAGAGCTTTCCGATAAGTCGTTGCGCCTTCAGGCGGAGTTTGAGAATTTTCGCCAGCGGATGCAGAAAGAAAAATCTGATTTCATGCGGTATGCACTCGAAAACCTCTTCAAAAATCTCCTGCCCCTGATCGATAACTTCGAGTTGGCCCTGGAATCGGCTGAAAAATCCTCGTGCTTCGAGGGGCTTTCCGAAGGAGTGAAACTTATTCACAGCCAGTTCCTGGATACTCTCCAGAAAGAGGGCCTGACCCGCTTTTCCTCTCTCGGCGAGCTCTTTGATCCCCGAAAGCATGAGGCTGTTATCCAGGTAGACTCTGACGGTCATGGTGAAAATACCGTCGTAGAAGAATTCAAGAAGGGATATTGCCTCCATGACCGGCTTTTACGGCCCGCTCTGGTGGCCGTTGTTAAGGGCTGACCCCTTAACCCATGAAAAAATGCCCAAATTTTTTATACTCCCGAAGGATATTTCCTCCGATCAGGCAATTATCAGAGGTGGTGACGCCCATCACATCCGCCGTGTTCTCCGCTTGAAGGCGAACGATGAGATAACGATCAATTGTCAGGGCAGAGACCTCCTGGCCCGGATTGAAACCATCTCTCCCTCCGAGGTCCGGCTTCGGATCATGGAGCATCTTCCCTCCCCCTTCCAGAACAAAAATTCCCTCGTCCTGGTCCAGGGGATTCCCAAGCACTCGACCATGGACCTGATCCTCCAGAAATCCACCGAGCTCGGAGTTGAGGAAATCATGCCCCTGGCCTCAAGCCGCAGCTTCGTCAATGAACAAAGGACAGTATCTGAAGGAAGGTGGCAGCGATGGCAAAAAATCTGCCAGGAGGCTGCCAAGCAATGCGGCCGAAGCACGGTTCCCAAGCTCCATCATCCGCTCGACCTTCCCGCCGTGTGCAGCCAGGTGGTCAAAGAGAACCGCATTCTTCCCCTGCTCCTGTGGGAGAAAGCCCAGCAGAGCCCCCTGAAATCCATCCTGGCTGGGAGGAGAAGAGTACACGGCAGAGAAGAAGAGGAAGATAGAGAATCAGGGACCAGAGAAGGAAATAAAATCTTTATCCTGGTTGGACCGGAAGGGAGCTTTTCCGGGGATGAAATTCAAATGGCCATACAGGCCGGGTTCATCCCCGTATCCTGTGCTCCCTGGATACTTCGGGCCGAGACTGCTGCCCTCTATGCACTATCCATTATTCAGTACGAGTTCAATTTCCCATAGGCACCCCGGGATGAGCCGGATATGCAGGGTATGCAGAGCGCGCTGAAGCCGCCTTCTTTCTCCCTCGCCCCTTCGGGGAGAGGGCCGGGGTGAGGGGCTTTCTCGGTACGTAGCCTAAAGCTATTGACATTGCCCACTGGGGCTCCCTGCAGGCTGCCCACACAAGGGGCAAGGGCAGGCACATGAATGCCTGCCCTTCCAGGTGATAAAAATCATTACCCCCACATTGGCGCAGATTAGATTCCAAGTGCCAGCAGGGTAGTGGTAGATGTGCTTCCTCCCAGGAGAAGAGCAGTAGCTATACCGATACTGGTAGAACTGGTGGTGTAGGTTGGATAGGAGTAAGTAGGTGTTGGAGTGGGCGTAGAATAGGTAGTATAGGGAGTATAGCTCGTATAGGGAGTAGTGCTGTAAAGAGTGGTGGAGGAAGTGGGAAGTACGCCTAACAGGGCAAGTGTGGTCAATAGTGCCTGAGCACCCCGGTAAGGAATAAGCTCTGGAGGAACGGGAACATAGGGAGAATACCCAAAGGGGCTGTAAACATAGGTATAATAGGGACCGGAAGCACTGTAGTAGGCATCGGCAGTGGATACAAAAGCCGGGGAGGATATTAACACTACCATAAAAAGCCACAAAGCTGCTTTTCCAATTTTTGCTCTCATTGCGTTTCCCTTTCATAATCTTGAAGCTTTCCGATTTGTTTTCTCATAAACCCTGACCTGCTTACCACGGGCAAAGCATAATAGCCATCTCTCACCCCCTTTGTGAACTCAGTGCGAACACTCTTCTCGCCGGAAAAATGAGAAAAACAGATGCATGAAAATAGCTGGAGAAGAAGTCGCTTAATTAAAGAGATTGTTAAAAAAGGCTGGGGAACTGGGGAGAAATAATTATTGTATCGTATGAGCCGTTGAATGAATGAAAATATGTGTCTATTATATTGAGACGAATTTTTTTCGATTTCGTTATGGAACGGCCTTTGTTTAATTGAGAGGCTATCTGAAAATCTCCCTCCAGATGAAGAACTGTACCTGCCGTCATCGAGAAGCTGGAGAAAAAGGTTAAAAACATCCGGCCTCAATGTCCTTTTTCCATTTCATCCAGTAAAATAACGCTGTAGGACCTAACAGTTTTAACTTATACTGAAATATGTTAAGGATTAATCTATTAATATATAATTAATCGTGGGCACATCTCCTTCCAGAATCAAATTGACATTTATGCATAAATGATGCATACTTGTGCATATGAGGACGACATTAAACATTGATGACAAAATTTTAGAGAAGGCTTCACTGTTAACAGGTGTAAAGGAAAAGACAGCCTTAGTGCGTCTTGGATTAGAGGCCCTTATAGCTCGTGAAAGCAGTAAGCGACTCGCAAGGCTGGGTGGCTCTGAAAAGAATCTTCGGCCTATTCCAAGACGAAGGTTTAAAGAATCATAATCATGGTTATCGTCGATACTTCTCTTTGGGTTACCCACCTGAGAGAAGGCAACAACCACCTTGAAGAATTGCTGCTGAATGGAGAAGTACTCTGTCATCCCTTCATCGTCGGTGAATTGGCGTGTGGGAACATCAAAAACAGAGTTGAATTACTGACGCTTCTTCAATCACTTGAGATGGCTCCAACTGTCACCTTGGATGAACTATTGTATTTTATTGAGCGAAATAGATTAATGGGCAAAGGGGTCGGTTTTGTTGATGCACACCTATTAGCCTCAGCCCAATTAGCGGAAGTGCCCTTATGGACTTCTGATAAGAGATTGAAATCATCGGCAATTGACCTTAAAGTCGCCTATAAAGACGGGGCTGTTATATTCTGAAGGGCGAAATGTAACCCTGTCCCCCTTACCCCCTTCAGCCTTAATGTTTCCAGAGCTTCTTCAAAATGGAAAGCGGGCCTTTGGTGTCTTTATTCTCAGGGGCATCCTTGTGCTGGTGTCCTTCCCCTTTTTGATCGGAGGAAGGGGAACCCGGACGCTCATTGGAGGAGGGCTTTGGTATTTCAGCCAGGCGGCCGCTGCCCAGAAAGCGAAACAGGGGCCCCAAGGGGCCGAGGGACAGCTCATCGCCGGGATTGAGCGGTGACTGAAGGTCGATGGGCTGCCGGTTGACCATAATCAATCGTTGTCCCGTGAGGTCCTTGACCCAGTAGCGATCCTGACTGTAGAAGACCTGGACATGCTGACCCTGGATACCAGGATGGTCAAGCTGAAAATCGCAGCTTGCCTCTTTTCCCATGGTAACCGGCACCGCTTTGTATGAGCGCAGCGTAGGGCCATACTGGATAATGAGGGGGACTCTCACGTTGTGCACCACGACTTTGCCTGCTGCCTCGACAGGCTCAGGATGAAGGGGTGGGGGTTCGGGCTGGAGGAAGGGGTGCTCAGGCTCCAGCCGGGAAGATGAATCCGGTTCACTCTCCGGGGGATGATGCGGCGGTGAAGGCAGGGGGCCGCTTTGCTGCGGAGCCGGGAGAACGCTTTCTTTCCCGGCTTGGTTTTCCTGAATCTGGGTCAGGAAGCTGACCTTTGGCCCGCCTTCGGCAAAAGACAACACGTCTCCGTTCTTCAGGTACGCCTCTTCAACCACTCTCTTGCCGTTGACAAAGGTGCCATTGGTGCTGTGGTCTACCAATTTAAAGCGATTTCCGTCTCGGACTATTTCGGCATGGTTGCGGGAAATTATGGTCAGATCCGCCGGGAACTTCAAATGACATGACTGGTGGCGGCCAATGGCAATCCTGGCTTCGGAAAACTCCTGAATTTCGCCCTTGAGAGGCCCTTGAATATGAACGAGTTGAACGGTAATAACCGGCTGTTGCTTCATTGGGAATAAAAATTATCTGATGGTAAATGGTTTATCATCCTGTTTGCAGTCCAGAACTCAATTATAGCCTGAATCTCGCATTTCTTGCAAGAAAATAATTATTTACAACCTGCCATAAGTTTACTAAAATAGGATTGACTTTTAACCTTTCTCATGAGAGGATCTATAACCACCAAATTGAAAGGCGATGCCTATGACAGTCTCATTTGGACAATCAGATCCTGGCCTCAGACGCTCGAATAATGAAGATGCTTTCATCATCATATCCGAAGCGGACCTTCTGGCAGTGGCCGATGGAATGGGCGGGGCAGCGGCTGGTGAGGTGGCCAGCCGGATATTTATTGAATCCGCCTCGGCACTTTCCGGCGGTGCGAAGTGTCAATCCGAGCAGGAAGCCCTTGTCAGGGTCCAGGATATCTTCAGATCAGCCAATGAAAAAATTATTAACCATGCCAGGCAGAACCCTCAGTGCCGGGGAATGGGGTGTACCGCCGAAGTCATTGTCTTCACCAGCCAGGGTTATGTTCTTGGCCATGTAGGAGACAGCCGCACCTATCTGCTGCGAGCGGGACAACTGAAACGATTGACGCATGATCACTCTGTGGTCCAGGAGCAGATCGACCAGGGCCTCATCACGCCAGAGGATGCCAGAAAACATCCCCTCAAAAGTGTTATCCTCAGAGCTGTAGGTGTCAACGAACAGTTGGCCCTTGACCTGATACGGGATAAAACCGTTCCCGGCGACCTTTTTCTCCTCTGCTCCGACGGTCTGACAGATATGATTGACGATTCCTTCATCAAGGATATCCTTTCCCGTCCCCTGACTCTTTCTCAAAAGGGAACCCAGTTAATCGAGGCTGCCAAATCAGCCGGGGGGTATGACAACGTAACGGTAGTTCTCGGTGAAGTAAAGTGATTGACCATGAGCAAGTTCACTCGGGCGTGGATGGTCCTGGCCGTTGCCGCTGTCACGGTTTTTCTGCTGTTTGCGTTTGCCGGGGCTGGAAGCGCGGACGTGGAGTTCAGATCGTATCCTTTTCCTCTGCCGGAGGTGGAGGATGTCATTTCACGATGGCTGCACAGCAACGGCTTTGAGATCGTCCGTGCTTGCCGGGAAGGGGGCCAGGTCCACCTGGGAGCGATGAAAGAAGGCGAGCGCTGGCAGATCATGCTCAAGCCCCGCTCTCCCCTGGCCTCGGAGGTCCAGGCCGAATACTTCCGGCAGGGGCAGCCCGATCAGGCGCTCCAGAAAGAACTATGGGCCCATCTGCAAAGATATGCCCGGAATCCTGCTGCCGAACAAGAGGATTACGGTGTCCCCTCCCCGGTTTTGGCCCACAGTGAATCGGTGGTCTGCATCAAAGCCGAGCGGGGAGGAAAACCGATTCAGTTCTCCGGTTTCATTATTGACCGGGAGGGGTTAATATTAGGAACAGCCCATGACCTTGAAGGGATCCAGGAGGTCAGGGTTATTCTCGATAACGGCCATGAGCTGAACGGACAACTATGCAGGGCCGATCATGACCGGGATTTGGCTCTTATTGCCGTCAAGACCAGGTTCGATGCCTGCATTTCTCTTTCCCGGGGACGAAACCTCCTGAGCATGGGTGAAAAGGTGTTTTCGATCGGATGTCCCGTCAATCTGCAGGGAACGGTCCATGCCGGTTTCATCGACGGCCCTCCGAGGAAGGTGAATACTCTGCTCCTGTGGCAGGTGAATATGGAAGTCCTGCCGGGAAGCAGCGGCAGCCCGGTGTTTGATACCCAGGGAAACGTGGTGGCTGTTGTCAAGGGCAGATACCGCGGCACGGATTCAGTGGGCTTTCTGATCCCAATGGAGACGATCAGAGAATTTATGGGACAAAAATAGGACGGAAGTTAGCATGTTATTACAGTATGGACGGTATCAGATCGAAAATGAGCTTGGCAAGGGAGCTATGGGGGTGGTCTACCGGGCCCATGATCCCCGGATTGACCGGTCAGTCGCTTTGAAGGTCCTGCGTCCGGACCGGGTCACCAACGAGGATTTCGTCCAGCGGTTCCTCAAGGAGGCTAAAGCGATTGGCAGGCTTTCGCATCCCAATATCGTTACTGTCTATGACGTCGGGCAGGATCAGGACACGATCTTTATTGCCATGGAATTTCTCGATGGCAAACCTCTTCATACGATCTTGCAGGAAGCAAAACCGGATATTGGCACCATCGTCGATCTTGGCATCCAGGTAGCCTGTGCCCTCGATTATGCCCACCAGAAGGGAATCGTTCACCGGGATATCAAGCCCGGCAATATTATTGTCCAGCCCGATGGCCGGGTGAAAATAACCGACTTCGGAATTGCCCATATCGAAGATTCCTCGGCCACGCAGCAGACCAGGGCGGGAGAGATTCTCGGCAGCCCGGCTTATATGTCCCCCGAACAGGTGATGGGCCAGCCGGTGGACGGACGCTCAGATCTGTATTCGCTGGGCGTTGTCCTCTACGAGCTGTGCGCCGGGAAGCGGCCCTTCCAGGAAGATAACCTGGCCGCTCTTTTCAGGGCCATTACTCAGGATAATCCCCCTGAACTGTCAGCTCTCGACCCGGCAATCCCCCCCCTGCTTTCGCAGACAATCGTAAAGTGCCTGAGCAAGCAGCCGGAGAAACGCTTTCAGACCGGCCTTGCCCTGGCCGATGCCCTGAAGACCTGCCTGAAGAAGACAAAAGCCGCCCCGACCGGACAGGATCGGCCAAAGGGCAGGTTCCTGGTGCTCCTGATCGCGGTTTTCCTGATCAGTATCACGGCGGGGATTTTGGTCTATTTCTTCGGCTCAGCCAGGGATGATCGTCTTCCTCCTCCTTCTCCTCCTCCGTCGGTTACGGAGCAGCAACCGCCGCCGACTGGAGAAGCGCCTCCGGTGATTGCTTTTCTCAAGGTCGAAAGTACGCCCGTCGGTGCCCAGATTTTCGTGGATGGAACCCTGCACGGGAAAACGCCTGCCCGGCTTGAGCTTGCGCCCGGAAAACATGAGGTCCGGCTGACTTTGCCCGCTTATTTTGACTGGGAAGCCCAGGTTCAGTTACCCGAAAAGGTCGAGACCCCTCTCCTGGTCCGGCTGATGCCGACCGAGGAGGAGTAGTGGTCAGTGGTCAGTGATCAGTGGTTAGTGGCTGGAATCCAGAAGTCAGGAGAAAAACAGCCCTTATTCTGACTCCTGACTCCTGAATTCTTTAAAAAAAAGGAGTGTCAGATGAAGATTACCCGAAAATGCCGTGCCGTCAGTTTGATCCTCACCCTTGGTTTTTTCCTCTCGGGAATGGGCGTAAGCTATGGCCAGATCGCACCCGGCCAGTCCGCTCCGCTCTTTTCCCTGAAGGATATCGCCGGAAAATCCCATGACCTGGCCCAGATGAAAAATCAGCCCATGATTATTCTCTACTTCTTCGATGCAGAATCGAGGCCGAGCCAGGAAGGAATCGTAAGCCTGAATCAATTGGCCAGACAATACAAGGGCTATGACCTGACCACCCTGGCCATTACCCTCTCTCCGCGGGCCAAGATCGATCAGTTCAGGAAGCAGACCGACCTAGGGTTTCCCATCATCCAGGACCAGTCCGGGATCAGCGACCGGTATCAGGCCCGGCAGATACTGCCCACGGTCTGCATTATCGGGCCGGGTCTTCGCGTTCTCGACCATTTTCAGGGCGGAGGCAAAACCACCGAAGTGATGCTGGTCAGGCTGGCCGAGAGGGAATTACAGAGAAAACAGACCACGCTGGCTAAAGCCATCAGCGCCGAGGTGGTAAAAAAGAACCCTCACAATACCAGGGCCAAAACAGTGGCTGGTTATGCAGCCCTCAGGGAGGGGAACCTCAAGCAGGCGCAGGAGGTTTTCCAGAACCTGGCCAAAGACAGCGGACAGGCAGAGGTACTTGGCAAAGAAGGGCTGGCCGCCGTTCATGTCCAGAAGGGAGAGGCGGCCAGAGCCCTTGAGCTGGCCAGAGAGATAGAGCACAAAGCTCCTGAAAGATCCTATGTCCATGTCATCAAGGGAGATATTCTCGCCAGTCAGGATAAAAAGCAGGAGGCCGAGGCGGAATATCAGAAAGCGATAGCCAAGAAGGATGCCGAGCCGTACCAGGAAGCGGTCAGGCATAACCAGCTTGGCCGGTTGTATGCAAGCAGCGGACAGTATCAAAAGGCGCGTGAGCTTTACGACCAGGCGGTGGCCATCGATCCTTATTACATCGAGGGGACGACCAACAAGGGGATAACCTACCAGAAAGAAGGCAATTGGGATAAAGCCCTGGAATCCTTTCAGCAGGCCGTCACCCTTGACAAGGGCGATACCTTTGCGGTTGTCCTGGCCAAAAAAGCCCAGGAGATGCTGGAGTTCCAGAAAGACAACGAGCGTAAAAAACGGGTTGACCAACTGGTGAAAGACCTGGCCGAGCGGTACCGCAGTCAGGAGAAGTCCAGGCCAAAGGATGAAGATACCTGGACCTCCCGGCCCATGATTATCTCCTTTGTCGATTTTCAGGAAAAAGGCGGCCTGGCCGAGCGGGATGGCTTCTCGACCGTGATGACCAGCCAGTTAAGCGATTCCCTGACCGCCTCGAACCGGGTCCAGGTGGTGGAGCGGGTGCTGATCGAGCGTCTCATGGAGGAGTTGAACCTTGGTTCTTCGGATCTGGCTGATCAGGAAACTGCGCTCAAGCTTGGCCGGGTACTGGCCGCCAAACTGATCGGCACCGGATCCCTCTTTTACCTGCCCAACGGGACGCTCCTGAATCTCAGGCTCATCGACAGCGAAACCTCAGCCATCCCTTTGGTGATCACCCGGCAAATCAGCCCCCAGGCATCTCTGGAAAAAGAGCTTTACGCCCTCAACCGGCAGATATTAAGGACAGTCATGGAAAAGTATCCCCTGCACGGGTATCTGGTTGAAGTCACAGGAGATCAGGCCCTGGTTAACCTCGGCTCCCGCCAGGGAGTGGTTCAGGGGACACGGTTTGAAGTGCTGGAAGAAGGCAAGCCGATCACCTACAAGGGGAAGACGCTCCAGAGCTCACCAAAAATCATCGCCCAGGCCGAGGTTGTCCGGGTTGAGCCTGACCTGTGCCATATCCGGATCATCAGCCAGGAAAGACCCCTGAAAACCGATGACAAGGTCCAGGAGAGAATCGCGGAAGCGGTCCTGGGAGAAGGCAGCGAAGAAGGTAGTGGAAGCAGGGATCATGAATAGAAGAGCATGGCTGACAGGTCTTATCCTGGTTGGATTTTTTTGCGCCTCCTGCACGTTGCGTCAATCCCTGCCCCTTGGGCAGGGCACAGCGATGGAAAAGGATACTGCAATTGAAAAGGGTGCTGCGGTAGCTGTCTGGGATTTCGATAACTTGAGCCCATCTGCCGAAGGCCAGCCGCCTTCACTGGGAGAGCTTCTCTCCGCTCAGGTTATGGAATCGCTCCAGTCTCGCGGGGATGTAACGGTCATCGAGCGGCAGCGGCTGCACCTGGCCCTTGAGGAGCTTAAATTGGGATCGACCTCACTGGCGGATGAGGCCACACGGTTAAAGCTCGGCCATCTGGTGGGAGCCCGGCTGATGGTTTTTGGAGCCTACCAGGCGATCGCCGGCACCATGCGCCTCGACCTGCGGCTGGTCGAAGTGGAAACCGGCAAGGTGCGTAATGCTGTCAAAGGAACGGCTTCGAGCGGGGATATGGCCGAATGGCTGAAGACCGCCAGGGAAGCCGCGGCAGGGCTGCTGTAGGGCACACATTCTCCGAAAATTCTATTCAGGGATGAGAAGTTATTGCAATGATGGTAATTTGACCTGCATCAGGACCATAATACCAAAAGACCCTATATGCCGCAGGAGTGGATTGTTCAGCATAAGCTTCAAAGACTTTTTCTTTTTCGGGTCCTTTTAAGCTGGTGAATTCATGGGTTTCAAGACTTTTATGTCTTGGATTTTCAGCTAATAAATGGACAGTCCTGGTTACTGCCTTGTACCTTTTTTCGAGTCCCTTGTCAGTTTTAAGCCTCTCTAATTGCTTTTTTGCCTGATCAGTAAGGAAGATTTCAAACAAAACTGGCTATCCTAAAATTCATCAAGATTAAGTTTCGATATCTTGCCCTCGGATGCATCCTTTAAGCCGTCCATAACACTTTCAAGGGCTTCTTTATTTTGAAAAAGCCAAACCTCTGAAGCTGGAATTTCTGCTATAGGTTGTAAGAGAATCTCTCCCCGGTTATTTTTATATAGTCTGACTCTTTTATAACCCTTCAAAAGATCACCCAGAGTAATTCGTGTTCTGTCGTCAATTGTTTTAGTATCAACCTCTTGAAATTCATCATTAATCTGCAGGGTATTATTTTTCATAGTATCACCTCCTGAACAGAATATACTATAATTCCCATATTGGGTCAATGGGCAATTCTATTCCTCCAGCAATTCTAATTATGAACTTTTATGGACAATTTAACCTCACATCTTTCGGGATTGGATAGAGGTTTATAGCGGTTCCCGGTTGAGTGGACTACCTGATAGTAGTATAACCAGATAGAATAGAATGGCACTGAGAAGCTGTCTGAAAAATACCAAGGCTTGATTGTCTGATTTTATTCACTACCGGAGAGAAGAAGGTCTCAATCCGAAATCGTTTCCTGTACCAGTTGCAGGCATCTTGTGTCGATTCAACATTGGTGACCAGAGAGATGGGCTCTTTGTAGTCCTTCTCCCACCAGAGGATAGCATGAACAGGACCATAGGCTTGGTTGGTGAAAAAGACACCTGGCAGACTCACAGGCTTTTGTCCCTGGGGGACAAAGATCTTGCCCAGAGGAGAGCTTTTTGTCTCCCTTAAAGAGCACACTGCTTTTGCCCGGGCGACAGGCATACTGCCAGCCATAGCTTTGTAAGAAATTATTTTACGTTATTCTGGTTTATTTCAGAGACGAGGCTTCACCTTTAAGGAACTAAATAAGGGGACTCAGGTCGTGGCCTGAGTTTTCCTTCCTTGCAGTCAACGATCAGGTCGAGTTCCTCCAAAATGGTCTGGCCGAGCAGACCTTCGCTCCCCGGAGGACCGACCACACAATTAACCGGCGTGATTCTGTTTTCAACCCTGACCATAGCCACTCCAGCCACTTCTCTTTCCTCTTTCCGTTCATCCGCGTAGGTGACGATGACCTTATCCAGCCTTTTCAGGCCGAGTTGCTCCACCAGGTCCTGGGGCAGGACGAGCATTGTTGAGCCGCTATCGACCAGCACCCTGACCCTTTCCCTGCGGATCTCCTCTATTTTCCTGAGATTGTGCTCATATAATACCCTATCGTCGTAATTCTCAATCTCAAGCTCAACGATGACTTCACCCATGTTCTATCCACTCCTTTCAGTATCCGGTTTTGCTGCCCCCTGAGAGCAAATATAGCGAATAACCATGAGTATTGTCAATGAATTATAATGTTTTTCACGACAAGGGATCAGGCAGAAATTTATCGTAACAATGCATCCAATCAAGGAAAGAGCAAAAAAGAGCATGCTGGCTATCGAAAACCTGAGTGTTCGGCTTTTTAGCCGAACTATCCTGAAAGATGTTAATCTTCATATTCCTCCGGGCGAAGTTCATGCCCTGTTCGGCCCCAATGGATCAGGGAAAACAACGCTCCTGATGACTATCATGGGCTTTCCTGAGTATGAGGTGATTTCGGGCCGGATTATTCTCAAGGGAGAGGATATTACGAACCTTCCAGTTTATGAAAGGGCTCAGGCAGGAATCGGCATCTCGTTTCAGCGGCCTCCAACCATCAAGGGAATAAAGACGCAGCAGATGCTCAAGATCTGCAATCGCAGCCAGCAGGACTTTAGCCCCTTTATCGAGGAGCTGAATTTTCAGGATCTTCTGGCCCGTGATGTCAATCAGGGATTTTCAGGGGGAGAAATCAAAAAATCCGAGATGCTGCAGCTCCTGGTCCAGCGCCCCCTGATGGCCCTTCTGGATGAGCCGGAATCGGGGGTGGACCTTGAAAACATCGCTCTCATCGGTGGGGCTATCAATCAGTTGCTTCACCGGAACTGGCCGGGGGAAGAAACAACCGAATGCCGGCGCAAAGTGCGCGAAGAGCGCCGTATTGCCGGGCTGATCATTACCCATACCGGCTACATTCTCGACTATGTGGAAGCGGACCGGGGGCATGTGATGATGGACGGCACGATTGCCTGCCACGGAAATCCCCGGGAAATACTGCGCTGCATCAAAGAGGTAGGATATGAGGAGTGCGTGCGATGCCTGATCTGAGAAAAGAGAGGGCGCAGGCTGCCCTGCACAAACAGGCCCTGTACGGCCCGGATATCGACTTGAGGCAGTTTTCCCTGACAGCTCCTGAAGAGCCGTATCAGAAAGACCTTCGGCAGCTCCCGAAGGAGTTTTCCCGGCAGGTTCTGTCCGCGGGCATTGAAACCGGGGAAAAGGGCCGGTCAGGGACGTATCTCCAGAAAAACCACTCGGTGCTCCACTGCCAGATCCATCAGGAAGGGGTCGAGATTCTGAACATCGACGATGCCCTGGCAAGATATGACTGGCTTGGAGACTACTGGTGGAAGATGGTGCCCGTGGACCAGGATAAATATACCGCCTGGGCGTATCTTCACCCGCATCACGGATACTTCATCCGGGCACTGCCGGAAGCCAAAACCACCTTCCCGCTTCAGGCCTGCCTGTATATCGAGCAGGACAACCTGGTGCAGAACGTACACAATATCATCATTGCTGAAGAGGGGTCGGAACTGGATATCATTACCGGCTGTGCCGCCCATTCAGGAATGAAACGGGGGCTGCATGTGGGAGTATCGGAGTTTTACGTCAAAAAAGGAGCCAGGCTTACCTTTACCATGATCCACAACTGGGCCGAGCAGATGGATGTCAGGCCCCGATCAGCCGCAGCCGTCGGGCCTTCGGGTATTTTTATCTCCAACTACGTTTCCATGAAGCCGATCCGGTCGTTGCAGATGTATCCGGCCACCTGGCTGCAGGGGAAAGATGCCCTGGCCCGGTATCATAACATCCTGGTGGCTACCCCTGGCTCTGAGCTGGATGTGGGCTCCACTGTTACCCTGGAGGCACCAGGCACCCGGGCTGAAGTGGTGAGCCGGGCTATTTCAGCCGGAGGGAAAATATGGGCCAGGGGACGACTGGTCGGGAAAGCGGAAGATATCAAAGCCCATCTCGAATGCCGCGGCCTGATTCTGGAAGAGGGAGGAACGATTCAGGCCATTCCGGAGCTGGAAGGCCATCTGCCGGGAATAGACCTTTCTCACGAGGCTGCCGTAGGGAAAATCGCCCAGGAAGAGATCAATTACCTGATGGCCAGGGGGCTTCCCGAATCGGAAGCCATTGCCGCCATTGTCCGGGGCTTCCTGACCGTGGATATTGCGGGCCTGCCAGGTGAGCTGCAAACGGAATTGAACCGGGTGATAGAGGAGAGCGAGAAGACGCTTCTGTGAGAGGCTGTCTGAAAAATACCAGGGCTTGATGATTGTGATAATCTAAAATTCCCCCATTTTAGGGGTTTGTGACAACGCAAAATTCCCCCACCCCTGACTGAAGTTTCCGGTATTTATATGGGCAGAAAAAAACTAAAGACCATGATACCGGAGGCAGGAAGATGATAGGGATGAATAAGTATGAATACATATTCCCCGTGTTAACAGCTTTGAGGAGTTAAACGAGTATCTATTGGGGCAATGTCTGTCTCATGATGACCATAAAGTGGAGGGGAAGGAAGGATGTGTTGAGGAGCTTTTTGAGAAGGAGAAATCCCAAAACATTACCATGTTATACAATGATATTTCCTTAACTGGAGATATGCTCGTAAGATCTGTTAATTGGAAAAATTACCCTTTTCCGGTTCCGGTAAAAATCATAATTCAAATAATGCCATCAGAGCATCGTGATCTTTTACAATTAGCAGATAGGCTTGGAATACCAAAACGTGATTTTCACAAAGTGATTAATCAATGGAGTACGGAGCCTCTATATCAATTCATCAGCCCAGTAGGCCAGTTTAATTTTTAATGATAAGCGTCACCAATTTTAAATTTTTGGTGACTTTTTGGTGACTTAAACACAAAAGGGTTACCGACTCTAATCAGTAACCCCTTGAGTTTACTGAAGCCGGCGATGGGATTCGAACCCGCGGCCTGCTGATTACGAATCAGCTGCTCTACCCCTGAGCTACGCCGGCGATTACCTGCACATTCAACATCGATGAAGTGGCGAATGATTATCCTTCAACCCTGAACGCTATTATACTCAAGCATCAGGATCTAAGGCAAGAGAAAAAACTCAGTCAGCCCGGCGAAGATGGTACTGGTTCATGATTTCCTGTTTGCTCAACAGCGCCTCTACCGGGACACCTGCCTCCCGGATTCGCTCCAGCCCGTTTTCTTCCTGCCGGTCGATTAAAACGATTGCTTTTTCGACCAGGAGGCCATTGGCCCTGGCCCGTTCAATGGCCGTGATGGTCGATTGTCCGGTGGTAACTACGTCATCAACCACCACCACCCGGTCTGCGGGATGCAGGTCTCCCTCGATTTCCCGCTGCAAACCGTGATCTTTTTTCAATTTGCGGACGATGAAAGCTTTAATATTCTGTTGATGTTGATACGCGACACTCATGACTGCATAGGCGATGGGGTCTGCTCCAAGAGTCAGTCCGCCAATGCCCTGGATGTTAAGATCCCGTATCATGGCAAAAATCAGATGGCCGATACAATCCATTCCCTCCGGAATCAAGGTTACTTTCCGGCAGTCAAGATAATAATTGCTTGTCTTCCCGGAGGACAGCATGAAGGGCTTGTCTTCGCTGTAGTTGAAGGCCCGATCCAAAACCAGATTCAATAATCTTTCCTTCATCTCTTTCACGGTTTTCATGAACCTTTCTTCTTGTTTTTCAGGAACATTCTTTCTTATAACATTCTTTCTTATGAGGAGGAAAGAGCACGTTAGAAAAATTCCGGGAATTTAGAGCTCATTTCTCTCAAGACAAATTCCTCGATTTCTTTGGCCGTCGAGAAAGACATGGCCTTGTAGGCAAGCTCCGTAGCCTGCTCCAGCCGGACGGAACGGACAATCTGCTTGATGATCGGGATCGAAGCCGTGTTCATGCTGAACTCATCCAGCTCCAACCCTAACAGAATCAAAGTCGATAGCGGATCCCCTGCCATTTCTCCGCACATCCCTACCGGGATGCCCTCGGAGTGCCCTGCCTCCACCGTGCGCTTGATCAATCGAAGAACAGCCGGGTGCAGCGGCTCATACAGGTAGGCCACATGCTCGTTTCCCCGGTCGATGGCGATGGAATACTGGATCAGATCGTTGGTGCCGATGCTGAAAAAATCTGCCTCCTTGGCCAGCAGGTCAGCGGTAATTGAAGCCGAGGGGATTTCGATCATTACGCCGACCGGGATGTCCTCGTCAAAATAAATTCCCTCCGACGACAACTCGTCCTTGACTTCGGCCAGAATGAGATTGGCCTGCTGGAGTTCCTCGATACCGGAGATCATGGGGTACATGATGCGCAGTTTTCCATAGGCACTGGCCCGCAGAATTGCCCGCAACTGGAGGCGGAACAGGTCGGAGTGCTTCAGGGAGAACCGGATGGCGCGAAGGCCCAACACAGGGTTCGGCTCATCCATGACGTGCAGCTTGGATTCGATCTTGTCACCTCCAAGATCCAGGGTGCGGATAGTTGCCTGTCGGGGACTCACCTGCTCAGCCAGCCGCTTGTAGACACGGAAATGGTCTTCCTCCGTGGGTAATTTGGGGCTGTTCATATAGAAAAACTCGGTCCGGTACAATCCGATCCCTTCCGCTCCCCGGCTCAGTACATGGGGAATATCATCCAGGAATTCGATATTGGCCATGATTTCTATTTTATATCCATCCAGGGTTTCGGCCGGCTGGTCAGTATATTTCAAAAGCTCCTGAATGACATATTTGAATCTGCGCTGCTTTTCCAGATAATCGCGAAACTCTTCCGGGGTCGGTTTGACGATAACCACCCCATCGGTCCCATCGATGATGATCGGATCTCCGGTCTTGACAAAGGTGCAGATGTTCTCCAGACCTACCACTGCCGGGATTTCCAGCGAACGGGCCATAATGGCCGTATGTGAAGTCCGGGCCCCAAGGTCCGTGGCGAAGCCGATTACCCTCCCCCGGTGCATCTGAGCGGTATCGGCTGGTGACAAATCGTGGGCAACAACGATAACATCCTCCTCAAACCCGTCGAGGCTCCTCATTTTTTCCCCTACCAGGTTATGCAGGATCCTTTGCCCTACGTGTTCGATGTCACTTTTGCGCTCCTTCATGTACGGATCTTCGATCTGGTCAAAAATATTGGCGAACCGGGTCAATACCTTTCGTAATGCCCACTCGGCATTGACCCGTTCTTCCCTGACGATATTTATGGCTTCATTAACCAGCATCTCATCTTCGAGAATAAGAATGTGGACATCCACGATATGAGCATGCCCCTGGTCACCAAGGTCGTGGGTGAGTTTCTCCTTTACCTGCAAGAGCTGCTCGCGGGATTTTTGCAGGGCATCCATGAATCGGGCGACTTCTTCCTCGACCATGTCACCAGCGATGGTAAATTTTTCAACCTTGATTTTTCTTCTATCCAGTAAAAAAGCTTTACCGATGCTGATGCCTGGTGATACCCCTACTCCTTTCAGCATTAAAAATCAGCCTCCCTGCTTTGACCTCAATCTTGAGGTAAGAATCCAGAATCCAGGAGTCAGAAGTCAGAAGTCAGAATAAATACTCTTTTCTCCTGGCTCCTGACTCCTGACTCCTGTCTTTTTTAATTTTTTTCCCCGAATTTATCTTCAATCAGTTCTATCAGCTTTGTCAGAAGCTCCTGCGCATCGGAACCATTCACATCGACCAACAGCTCACTGCCCAGTGGAGCATCCAGGGTCAATATTCCGAGGAGGCTTTTCCCATTGGCCGTAACGTCCCCTTTCTGAATGGTTATTTCTGAAGTATACTTATTGGCCAGATTGACAATCTGACTGGCAGCTCGTGCATGTAAGCCCAACTTATTTTTAATAAATACTGTCTGCTTTGGCATATCTTCCCCCGGCAGATTGACGAGCGGATGAGAACCACAAAGAGAGAATGTTATACTTTATACCTATATGATATTCAATAATCCTAACAAGATACAAGTGCTGCTGGTAATAAGCAATACTTTAATCAAGGTAATCTTTCGACGAAAAAGCTCTGAAATTACGAGAACTCCGAACAGTAATCCCAGCTTGTCCAGTGCACTGCGCCATGGCCACACTGGTTTACAATCCCATTTTATCACAACTGGGATCATCGCTCCAAGAACAATCATCAGAAAAGATTTCAGATAAGCGCTGTATCGGAATAAATCGTACTTTCGAATCCTTTCCACAATTCTCCTCTCAAGAACATAACCCTGCCAAAAGCCGAAAAATTTTACGTAGAAGTGAGGGATATTGTAGATGAGAAGGAAGGCAAGGGGAGCATATTCCCAGCCGGCCAGGGCCAGAGCGGCAGCCAGGACGCCAAGGAACGGCCGCCAGGAAGCCCAGAAAAAAGAATCCCCCAAAGCGCCCATCGGCCCCATCATTGCCTTTTTAAACGTCAGGATGTCTTCTGTCCGGATACCTTCGCCCTGAGCATGTTTTTCCTCCATTTTAATAATAGCCCCCAGAACAAAAGAGGCCATATAGGGGTGGGAATTGTAGAACTCAAGATGCCGCAGCAGGGCTGCCTCCCGTTCTTTCCGGTCCGGGTAAATTCTCCGGAGGGCAGGAAGAGCGGAAAAGGTAAAACCGAGATTTTGCATTTTCCTGAAATTCCAGCTCCCCTGGAAGATAAACGAACGAAAAACAACCCGGAGTAAATCGACCTTCCGCAGGCAGACAGCGCTTTGTGTACGTGATTTCACATTACCCCCTGCTCCACTTTCCCTTTATGGATTCCTTCAATCCATACAGCACACTCAGAAGGAGGGACGGGACCCCAAAGGCCATCCAGCACGGAAGAGGCCAGAGAGAGGAAAGCAGTGTGGCCAACAGAAAGCTCAAGGCAAACAGCCAGTACATATCTTTACTGCGAAAGGCATCGAAGAGCAGGGCGATGCCAATCATCGGATAGGCAAAATACAAAAGCTTTAATCCACGATATAATCCCGGGGGAAATAAGGGGGCAATCCGCTGGAGAAGCGGGACGGTAATGAGCAGACTTATCAGGCACAGGCTGAATGAGCGAAGATAGAACAACCCGATCCCGCTGAAGTGGAGAAGATCGATTTTCCTTGATGTTTTTCCCGTGACCGCTGCCTGGACCTGATCGCAGATCCTGCCATTGGCCTTTCTGACCAGGATGCTCACCCGCTGGGCAAGGATCGAGAAGGGGATCGCCAATAAAATGGCCAGGCTGATCAGGGACTCGCGGGAGCCTGGAAAAAATGGCCCGGCCAAAAGGCAGATTCCGGCAGCAATAACTGCTGCCATCGATCCGTCCAGGGGGACTGAACATCCGATCGGCAAAAGGTAAACCATCATAAGCTCAAGGAATGCCCCTATCACCAGTCCGGCATGCAAATCTCCAAACATCCATCCAAGCAGAGGAGCAGCCACAACCGGCTGCGAAATCATTATTTGAGTCAGCGAAACATCATCTAAATTTATCAGCCCGCCGATGAGACTGATTTCAAGGATTTGCTGAATCACCCTAACCTCTTAATCCTGAGCCTTGCATTGATTTAAGTGGTCAGTGGCCAGTAATTAGTGACCAGTGGTCAGTAAAAAACTGATAACTGATACTTCTCTCTTGCCTAGTTATGGCTGTAATTGGAAACCTGCATCCGGAAGCGGCAGGTCCATCCCTCCCCTGCGGCTAAGTTGATATCCCAGTAGGGAAGGATAACCGAGCTCTGATAAACTCTTTCAAACCCTGATTCAGAATTTGAGGCGGTTTCGATCGGGAATCTCCAGATGCCGGGGTAGTCAGCAAAATCGAAAGAGACAATCAGACCAAGGGCTTCATCCACCAGTTGAATCTGCTCGACCTGCTCCAGGGTTCCCCAACTGGCCAGTTGCCGATCCTTGAGGGCAATGCCGGGTACTTGATAATACCTGTCCGCACTTCGTCCGGCCAGAAGGTTCACATTGAATTCTACTCCGAATCGGCATCGAACGGTCGATTTCCCTAAATTGACCAGTTGATACTCGAAAGCTAATTCCGATTTATCTGCCTGAACCCTCACCGCTTTTTCAACGCGGAATGGGATATGCTCTCCATCGATCAGCAGGGAACCATCCCGGGAAAGAATAAGGTGGAGCATGTCCTGAGTCGATTGAAGTTGCTGTTTCTGGTAATTTCCGGTAATAAAATCCCCATATTCCTGATGTTGTAACCGGCTGAACTCCTTGAGTGTGGTGACAGGAGGGAAGAAATGATCGAGCAGGCAGTTGCGGGCATATTGATCATAATAAAGCAGCTCAGCCAGATCCTTTTCCTTGCTGACCGTAATCTCATGGATGCTCTTTACCCCATAGCTGTCATCCTGATCCACTCCTATGTGTGCTCCCTGCTGCAGTTTCTGGTGATACGTTTCCCGTCTGCGCATGAGAGAGTTGATCAGGTTAAAGGCTTTTGGCCGGTAGTCCAGTTCGTTGATCGTGCCCCCTGCGTCCATGTCAAGCCAGAACATCAGACTGGATGTTTTGACCAGGATTTCCTCTCTTCCGTCGCCATCCATGTCCACTGGCAGGCAATCGATCCAGCTCTCCGTCGGATGAAGCCGCTCATCGATGATGTTCTCTGCCTTGATCAGGTGATTATAGACTCCATCCCGCAAATGCGGGAGGTAGAGCCCGCCAAAAAGGCCGTGCCAGTAAGCATCATTGCATTGGCCTTTCCAGAGCTCATCCCGTGCCCGATCCAGCCATTGCTGAGAAGAATCCGCGGATGCCCCTTTACTCTGATACTGTTCGATCTGCTTACTCACCCAGAGCATTTTCTGATAGAGGTTGTTGCTCTCCGAATACTTGCTCAAAAAGTTGCGCCAGAAACCTCCCTTGACAAAGGGTTTGGCTCTCTGAGGGAACTCTTTGGTATTACTGATCATTCTTTCCAGAGCAATAAATTCCTCCGCCGTCTGGATCGGCAGTGCCCACTCCTCCATCTCCGAATACGAGGCGGTCGGCAAATAAACTTTTCCCAGCGGAGGAAACTTGTCCACATATTCGCCGTAAGTTATTGTTTCAAGAACATCCTGATTTTCTTCAACCAGGCTGAAGAACTGATCCAGCCAGCCCTGATTATAAACCAGATCATAGGTACCCGGCCAGACACCGAATTTTTCTCCGTCATCGGCCATAACCCGCAGATTCCCCCTCCCCCGGTTTTCATGCAGCAGATAATCGATCGTCATCCGGGGGGATTTAAATGGAATCGTATATCGCAGATACTTGCTGCCGGGGAAGACTTTCAGCAGGTTTCCCTGCTCCTCGGTAAGGTAATAACCCCACAGTTCCTCTTCACGAATGCCGGCGGATCGAAAATGCAGGTCATCTACCGCCAGATACTCAATTTCAGCCTCTCGAATGTAGCGCACCAGATGCGGCTCCCACACCCGCTCGGCCAGCCACATGCCCCTCGGTGTGGTATGAAAGCGTTCTTTGAGAAACCGGTTCAATTTTTTAATCTGGCCAACCTTATCCACATCCGGGAGAATCGGTAAAATCGGTTCATAATAGCCGCCGCTCAATAATTCTACCTGTCCCCGCTCGATCATGTCAGCCACGATATCCAAAAGAGGAGAGGATTTTTCCAAAAACCAGTTCCAGAGTGTTCCTGAATAGTGGAGACTTATCTTGATTCCGGGATGTCTTTTCAACACCTCCCAAAAGGGAAAATATGCTTTCTGGTAACATCCTTCGAAAACAAAATCAAAGTTTCCTATCGGCTGGTGATTATGAATTCCCAAAATAAGGTATTGTTTTTCCAAAATCTATCTCCATCAAAAGTATGAGATACCGTCAATCTGGCTTTGGCCAGGCTTTGATTTTACTTGCGCCCGATTAACTTCTGGTACAGGGGAATGTCCTGCAAATCGATCTGCTTATCCTGAGGGAGAGCACGCAAATCCAAATGAACCCCGCTTTTCTGAATGTCCACCAGGTAGGAAGCCTCCTCTGCCTTAATTGCTATGTTGCTCTGAATCTCTATCTCTCCGGAATGAACACACCCCAGGTTCACTTCCCGGATTGGAAAACCCAGATCCAGGGACCTTTTGAAGTCCTTCAATTTGGAAAACAGGACGATAACATTTTTGTCCGGCAAATCGTGGCTGAGACATTTTTCTACGGTCAGGGCAATACTGTAAGCTTCTACCTTGATATTTTCCGGTACGGCAAGTTTCATGACTTCCAACCGAAGCTCATCTTTTTCAACTTCATCATCAGCAACAATAATCATGCTTGCCTTCAGGAATTTCGCCCATCCGACAATCACTTGGCCGTGAATTAATCTTTCATCGATCCGTACTAAAACTATCGGCATAAATGTATCTACACTTTGTTAAAAAATGAACTAACCGGGGAAAGGGGGTTCTGGACTCAAAGCTTACTGCCAGTACCTGCCCCTATAATTTAACTTTTTTCTCTTCGAGTTTCTTGTTTAAGAGGTCACTGGCGATAATAATCTTTTCCCGACCGTAGATAAAGACGGTCTCTTTGATTTCCTCCAGGCAGTGCCCTTCACGATACGTAGCCAGCTTTAACAGCATGGGAAGGTTCACGCCCGTAACAACCTCGATACGCTTCGTGGACAAAAAGGATAAGCTCAGGTTTGAGGGACTTCCTCCGAACATATCCGTTAAAATCAAAACTCCCGAACCGGAATCCACCGCTTCGATGGCTTTCTGTATATCGTGCATCGCCTGCTCTACCCCGTTTCTCGAATCTACTGAAACGGCCTTCATTTTCGGAAGCGAACCGACAATAAGCTCAGAGCTTTTCAGCAGCTCTTCCGCCAGGTTCCCGTGAGCGACGATAACTACTCCCACCATGTTATTTTCCATTTTGTCCTCACTTAAGTAGTAAAGCTCAAATAAGTTTGGCCTTGGATTTTTTGCTCAGTATATCGATCACCTTCTGATCAAAGTCACGGGCTGAGTAATAACCGCTTTCCTTTAAGAGCTGATTTCGGGCTGCAACCTCAATAATAATGGCCATGTTTCTCCCCGGAGCTACCGGCATTTTAATTAACGGCACCTCAACTCCCAGGATATTCACCGTACTTTCCTTCAGCCCCAGTCGATCATACTCATACTCTTTTTTCCACTCTTCCATCACTACCGCAAGCTCTATCTTTTTTCGGTAACGGACAGCAGCCACTCCAAAGAGGTCTTTAATGTTGATGATTCCAAGGCCCCGCAGCTCCATATGATAGCGGATCATCTCCGGGCCGCTGCCAATCAGCACGTCAGGGGGCAGCAGTTTGATGTTGACCATGTCATCCGAAATCAACCGATGTCCTCGAACAATAAGGTCCAGCGCGCATTCACTCTTACCGATGCTGCTCTTGCCAAGCAGGAGAACTCCCCGTCCGTAGATGTCCATCAGAACACCATGAATGCTCGTTTCCAGGGCTAACTTCTCTTCCATGTAAGTTGAAATCTGACGGATAAAAATCGAACTTTGGAGACTGGATTGCAATATGGGGATTTTATACTTGTTTCCTACCGAAATCAGCTCCGGCGGCGGCAGCATGCTCTTGGTGAGAATAAAGCAGGAAATAGGTATTTGGCAAATAGCCTCTAAGACTTCCTGACGACGCTCACTGGAGAGGGTGTCCATAAAGGACACTTCGGTACTTCCTAAGACCTGGACCCGTTCTGCCCGTATCTGGGCAAAATACCCTGCCAGCGCCAGCCCCGGTTTTTGAATGCGAGGGGAGGTAATCTTGCGGTCGAGCCCTTCGTCCCCATTCAGGACTTTCAATTGCAGCCGTTCCGCCTGCTCGTTTACGAGCTCCCGGATGGTTAAGCATTTCTGGACGAGCATTCTTGCGTGTTTATCCTATAACGTCTTTTTCTTCATCGGCAATGGCCTGGTAAATGTCTCTGCCACTTTTAGCCTGCATTAATGCCTCTCGGAAGGTTGTTTTTTTCAGGAGCCGGGAAATTCTGGCCAGTATCTTCAGATGCAAAGGCGCCGAATTCTCCGGTGCCAGAAACAGAAAGAAGAGGTGAGCGGGCTTATTATCCAGAGATTCGAAATTGATTCCCTTTCGTGACCGTCCGAAAGCGGCCACCAGCGTTTTTATGTCACTGAATTTGGCATGGGGAATGGCCACGCCGTCCCCTATCCCGGTACTGCCCAGCTTTTCTCTCTCCAGTAAAACCTCCAGAGCCTTATCAGCATTCCGTACCTGGTTGTTATTAACCAGAAGTTGAACTAATTCCCTGAGCACCCCCATCTTGGTTTCAGCTTTGAGATCTGCTTCAATAACCTCCTCCGGCAAATAATCCAAGACCCTCATAAAATTCCCTCCATTACGCGGACCATATCACTCTCTCACTGGAGCTCAGGCTCAATCAGTACCACTTTATCATCTTTAGACCGGTAAATTACACTGATGGAATTCGATGCCGGATTGAGAAACACGAAGCAATCTTCCTCTGTCATGTCCATCTGCATCATCGCTTCATCCAGACTCATTGGCTGGACAGCTACCCGTTTCGTCTTGATCATCCGCAGGTTAGATGGGCCTTCCTCCTCTTTGCTTTCAGAGGCGAACATATCCACTCCTATAATGCTCTCTTTCAGGGGCTGCCTGGTCTTGTGCTGGCGGATTTTCTCCTTGTATTTTTTTACCTGCCGCTCGATCTTTTCCATCACCAGATCGATAGAGCTGTACATGTCATCGGTCTCTTCTTCACCATTGATGGTGATCCCGTTGGCTTTAATGGTTACTTCGGCAGAATGACGATATTTTTCTACAGATAAGATGACGTCCGCCTCTTTGATATTTTCCAGATACTTGCCTACGCGCTCTACTTTATTTTTTACATAATCTTGGAGGGCATCAGTCATCTCCATATGCCTACCCGTAATGAGGACTTGCATTGTCAGGACCTCCCTGAAAAATATATAATAATAAAGAAAATAATTTCTGTCAGACCACTACTCAATCCCGTGTATGGCTGAAAAAAGAACCCATAACGGTCACAAGAGGATGCACAAAGAAGAACATTCCTCCGCCTTGCCCAAACAGGTTGAACAACCGCCGGCCTTCGCTGAGGCTTAGTCGAGAAAGACCGCTTTTCGCTTTTGAGAAGGTAATATGTGCAGCTCATCTCTATACTTGGCAATTGTTCTTCTGGCAATCACCACTCCCTGCTTTTTGAGTAGCTCAAGAATCTGAGTATCGCTGTAGGGTTTTCGGACATCTTCGTTTTTGATCAATTCACGAAGCAGTTCTTTTACCCGGACAGAAGAGATAAAATCACCATCTTTTTTCTTCAACCCGGAATTAAAGAAGAACTTCAGCTCAAAAATCCCCCGCGGAGTATACATGTATTTATTGGTGGTAACCCGGCTGATTGTGGATTCGTGCATTGAAATATCGTTAGCCACATCCACGAGAGTCAGGGGTTTGAGATAAGCTACCCCTTTGTCGAGAAAATCCCGCTGAAAGTTGACAATGCTTCTGGCTACATTATACAGCGTTCTTTGTCTCTGCTGGATACTTTTAATGAGCCAGACAGCGGACCGCAGCTTCTCCTCGACATACTTTCGGGTATTGTCGGGAACATTTTTTCCTTTCCGCAGGATCTTCCGGTAAATATTACTCACCCGAAGCTGCGGCAACCCTTCATCGTTCAAAGAGATGACATAATCATCTCCCATTTTATAGACGAATACATCAGGCACGATATAATGAGAAACATCGGGATTAAACCGCCGGCCAGGTTTGGGATCATAGCTCAGGATTATGTCGGCCAGCTCCTTTACTTTGGCCAGGCTGATACCCATGTTCTTTGAGATAGCCTGATATTCTCTCGATTCCAGCAGGCTGATATGATGCTGAATCATTCTCTTGATCAGAGAGGCTGTCGGCTCTTCCTCTTTGACTTGCAGCAGCAGGCATTCCTGAGGAGTTCTGGCTCCAACGCCGGGCGGGTCCAGGTTCTGGATCAGGTGCAGGACATCCTCGACTTCCTTGGCATCGTGCAGTTCCAAAACCTTGGCCATTTCTTCAACCGTTGCACACAGATAGCCGTTCTCATCGATATTGCCGATGATCATCTCCCCTATCCGGAACTCCTGCTCGCTGATGGAGGAAGACATGCGCAATTGCCACAGGAGGTAGTTTTGCAGGGATTGGGGCCTGGTCAGGATATTTTCCAGCGGGGGAAGCTCCCGCTCATCACCGCCCGATACCGAGAACCTGTTTGTGTCCACGGCGTCATCGTCGATAAAGTTTTCCCATTCCACTTCCCGTTCCGCATCATCAAAACCGTTTTCATCGCTGCCAAGCCTAATGTCTTCAGCCTTGACATCCCGCTGGTCCATCTCCTCTGATCCGAAATCCGAAGGCGGTTCCAGCGATAATTCCTCCAACATGGGATTTTCCTGCAATTCCTGGTGAATGAGCTGGGTCAGTTCGAGTTTCGAGAGCTGCAATAACTTGATGGACTGCTGCAACATCGGAGTCATCATTAGCCGGTGCGTCAACTTCATGTTTAAAGTTTGCTTCATCTCCAGCGCCATATCAATACCTCTTTTTGAGTTAATGTCCCCTGCCAGGGGTGATTCGATGCCAGTTCGACATCTGATTCAGATAACCCTTGCTCTTCACCAATTGAGAATCAGTTGTAATCAGCCCATAGTCAGAATCAGCAATAATCAACCAGCGATCGCAGTTCTTTTCCCGCTTTGAAAAATGGCACCTTCTTGGCCGGTACATTCACCATATCACCAGTTTTCGGGTTTCTCCCCTGCCGTGCCTTTCGATTTCGGATCCGAAAGCTCCCAAAACCCCTCAGCTCCACCTTGTCTCCTTCACTCAAGGCGGTAGTAATGCTGCCAAATATGGTTTTAATTACCGTTTCGGTCTCTTTCTTCGTTAAATCCGTTAACTTCGCTACCTCGATCACAAGATCGGCTTTCGTCATCGCTCAGGGACCTCCTTTCCGGTTCTAAAAGACAGCCGTTTCCATTTTAAATAACCAGATATTCTTTAATAAACAATAACATAATAAATTACCTCTGTCAAGAGATTACATCCGAAAACTCTCTCCAAGGTAAAGGTCCTTGACCCTGGCATCCTTGATCAAATCTGCGGTCGTGCCGGAAATGAGAATTTCTCCATCGTACATGATATATGCGCGGTCGGTAATGGTCAGGGTCTCCCGGACGTTATGATCGGTGATCAGCACCCCGATGCCTTTCTTTTTCAGCTTGTTGATGATGTTCTGGATTCCCACCACAGCTTTGGGATCGATGCCGACAAACGGCTCATCCAGGAGGATAAAGGAAGGGGAAGTTACCAATGCCCGCGTAATTTCCACTCTCCTGCGCTCTCCTCCGGAAAGAACATCCGCCTCATACTTTGCCAGGTCGGTCAAATTTAATTCAGCCAGCAGCATTTCCAGTTGCCGCTGCCGTTCCGCTGAATCCAGATCAAGAGTTTCGAGGATAGCCATAATATTCTGTTCGACATTCAATTTCCTAAAAATCGAAGATTCCTGCGCCAGGTAGCTGATTCCCAGATTAGCCCGCCGGTACATGGCCAGGTGGGTGATCTCGGTGCCGTTCAGATATATGTGCCCGCCTTCCGACCTGATTAAGCCGATGATCATTCGAAAGGTTGTAGTTTTCCCGGCCCCGTTGGGTCCGAGCAGGCCAACCACCTCTCCCCGACTCAGGTGAAAACTGACCCCCTTGACTGTTGTTCGGCCTTTATACTTCTTAACAAGACCCCGGGCTTCAAGCAATCTAGTTTGGCCTCAACTTTTCCATCTTCTCTCTGTCCATGATAATCGTAGCTTTTACATTTCCTTCAACCAGCGCCTTGCCCTGATCCCAGAGATAGACAATTTTGTCTCCGCTGATGCAATTGTTCCCCTGCCGGGTTACCGGATTGCCGGTCAGGACCACTTTTCGATCCTGCTGGTAATAGATACCTTCCTCGGCCGTAACCAGTCTGTCTTCCTGGATAATTCGAATATTCCCAAAAGCCTTGATCAGCGTAATATTTTTGCCTTTAGCCGTAAAATGCACTTCTATCCGGTCGGCATACAGGGAAGTGTTTTCCTGGGTCACCGTAACCTGCCCCGTATAGGTGGCAATCTCATTTTGGGGATCGAACTCCACCTGATCGGAGGTAATCAGAATCTGGGCCTCTTTCGCCTGGTTCTTCTGCGGCTGGGCTTTTTCTTTCTCTGCCGGCGATGCCCCAGCCGGAAGAAGCCAAAGCCCGATTATCATGAGCAAAGCCAGGATAATTCTCCCTGCCTTTGCCTCCTTACGAAAAATAACCATAAATCAATGAATCACTGTCCTTACGTTCTTATTGAGCCTGATTTTTTTCAGACTCATATCGGCAACCATTCCCCTGCCGGTGATCTCGACGTTTTCCCGCTTCAACCAGACCGGATCTTCGGTCAGAAGCTCTCTCTTTTGCCTGTTCCAGGAAAGAGTATCGGTCTTGAGCTGGATGTGGTAAGAAGATGCACCCACGTTTCCCCGCAGGAATATGTCTTTGCGCCCCAGATTGATTTCCCCCCGCTCACCGGTGAGCACTACTTCCTCCCCTTCATTCAACAGGTACTCCAGAGTGATGTCCTGCAGGTAGGCAATTCCCCGTTTCTCATAAACCTCGGCCCGTTCAGCCCTGAGATTCCACTCAAGTTCTCCTCCCTCAGTCTCCGATAATTCCATCTTTTTTACTTCTACGTCCGCCTTGTTCAGGATCGGCTCCAATGCAGGGCTGCTCGTCTGCCGCTGGTCTGCCTGTCTCAGAGAAATGAACAGGACGATCAGCAGTATTCCTCCAAGGAGGAGGAGTGCTTTTTTATGCAGGAAATATTTTTTCAGCATATCTCACATTTTTTCTCGCAGGAGCCGCCACTTCCTGGCAGGAAACGGTTTTCCTCTCTTTCCCCGCTCTCTCTACGAGTAGTATATTCCTTTACTATCTTTTTTTCCAGCAATTATTGACCTGCGGCGGAAGATTTTCACCCGGATGGGTAATACCTACAGCCCGGCGTCTTTTCGCAGGTCTTCCGCTTTATTTACTCTTTCCCAGGTGAATTCCGGCTCCGGCCTTCCGAAATGCCCATAGGCTGCCGTCTTTTTATAAATGGGACGCCGAAGATCAAGGTAATTGATGATTCCCCGGGGAGTCAGATCAAAATTTTTCCAGATGATGTCCCTGATATTCTTCAAGGGAATCCGGCTGGTTCCGAAGGCATCGACCATAATGGACACCGGCTTATCCACGCCGATCGAGTAGGCAAACTGCACCTCGCACCGCTCGGCGATACCGGCAGCAACAATATTTTTCGCTACATGCCGGGCCATATAGGAAGCCGAGCGGTCCACCTTGGTGGGATCTTTTCCGGAAAAAGCGCCGCCGCCATGACTGCCGAGCCCGCCATACGTATCGACAATGATCTTCCTTCCGGTTAAGCCGGAATCACCCTGCGGACCACCGATGACAAACCTGCCGGTAGGATTAATGAAGAAGGTGGTCTCATCGTCGATCAGCGAAGAGTCGATTACCTCCCGGATGACATGATTGATGATATCCTTTTTCAGGGTCTCGATATCGATCTGCGGGCTGTGCTGGGCCGAAATGACCACGGCCTCCACCCTCGCCGGTTTGTTATCCACGTACTCAAGCGTTACCTGGCTTTTGCCGTCCGGACGAAGATAGGGGAGAATGCCGTTCTTACGCACCTCGGTTATCCTCTGGGCCAGCCGGTGAGCAAGCATAATCGGCATGGGCATCAGAACATCGGTTTCATTGCAGGCATAACCGAACATAATCCCCTGATCACCGGCACCTCCGATATCCACTCCCTGGGCAATGTCCCGCGACTGCTCGTCAATCGAGGTAATTACAGCGCAGGTTTCACAATCGAATCCGTAGGTTGCATCAGTGTAGCCAATGTCCCGGATAGTCTGGCGGACGATCTTGGGAATATCAACATAACAACTGGTCGTGATCTCTCCAGCCACAAAGGCCAAACCAGTGGTGACCATAGTCTCGCATGCCACCCTGGCCAGCGGGTCCTGGGATATGATGAAATCGAGCACCGCGTCGGATATCTGGTCTGCAACTTTATCGGGATGACCTTCGGTAACAGATTCAGAGGTAAACAGGAAATCTTTTTTATGCATCGGCTTTTTCTCCCAACGGATAATTGATAAAGTAATAAACGCAATAAACTTATGTATATCAATATCCTTGTCCTTTGTCAAGACCAATTCGGCGCAGCCGGGCTTTGAATGGACCTTATGGCATGGTTCTTGCTTGGCCACAGGGATGGCAGAAAATTCCAGGTGACAAAAAAATTCTCTTGATGTATCCTTGAAGGGAAAAGGAAGCTGGAGAACAAAGCATTTATAAGGAAATTTGATATTGACAAATAAGTTAGGTATAAAGCATAATCCTTTTTAAAATGTTTTGTTACCTTCTGGAGAAAACGGTTATGAAAGCTTTAGAAATCAACTTCGAGAGGTTGCCGAAAGGATTGCAGGAAAACCTTAAAAAGATTTATTCTTCCAATTCTTGTCTATCGACTTTTTTACAGCCTGATATGATCTATCAAGGTGATGCGCGGGAGTTATTGCAACATATCGAGCCGAATAGTATAGCTTTGAGTGTTTGGTCCCCTCCCTATTTTGTTGGCAAAGAATATGAGGCATATCTTTCTTTTGACGAGTGGAAAAACTTATTGTCTCGTGTTATAGAGCTTCATTTTCCAATAATAAAACCAGGCGGTTTCTTAGTGATAAATATTGCAGATATACTTTGCTTCAAAGATACTTCAATGCCGAGGATTCAAGCAGAAGTGGTCCATAGAAAAAGATCCGCAGTCACCAGGGATGACATTTTCAAGGCAATGTCCGAGCATCCCAACTTTAATCGATATCAATTGGCCGCTCTTCTTGGCTGTAGCGAGCAAACAATTGACCGCAGACTGAATGGCAATAATATCCGTGGCGGAAAATACGAACCACAAACCAGGGTAAAAATAGTTGGTGGAATGGTTGAGGAATGGGCACTCAAAGCAGGTTTCTATCCTTATGATCGACGAATTTGGGTTAAAGATGCCACATGGGAAAATTCAAGATGGGCCAGTTTATCTTATCGTTCAGTGGATCAATTTGAATACTTATACTTCTTTTGGAAACCTGGCATAACCAAGTATGATAGAAACAGGCTCTCTGCTGATGAATGGAAAAATTGGGGTTCTCTGAGTGTATGGAATTTCCCTTCTGTTAGAGCCAATGATGATCATGAAGCGAAATTTCCCATCGAGCTCCCCCTTCGGACTATTCGCTTACTTACTGATCCCAGTGACATAGTATTAGACTGCTTTATAGGCTCAGGGACAACAGCAGTGGCAGCTATCCGTGAGAAACGGAGATACCTTGGGATAGAAATTGAAAGTAAATATGTTACGTTGGCATGCAAGCAAATAGACACTGAGCTTTCAAATTATGTTGATAAATCCACAAGAACTCAGGAGTAACTTGGATAGACTGGAAGGAATAGAAAAAGCCTCCCTTCGTTTAGTTACCCAAGCGATTTTCGAATATAGAGATACTGCTTCTGAGATCTTCCGACACGAAGGTGACCTTGTTGCTGATATTGGTGAGGATATCACAAGAGAATCTTTAGATCGATTAGGAACTTCCAGGATCGATCAACGACTTTTCGGCAAAATAGATTACAAGCGTGCTCGATATCTCTTTCATCCTGATTATGCGGTAAAACAAGCTTTATTTGTTGATTCAAAAGCAGAAAAGGTTAGTGGCCAAGGTACTGCCACCCTACAAACATCTCAACTCTCCATGACAGTTCGTCACATTCGTTCAGGATGTAACGTAGAGGTAGCGGGTAAATTACCTAATATATTGATTTTGAAAAATGAACCTTATATTACCACGACTATTTTTGTTAAATATAACTACAGAGAAACACTCAAGAGTAAAATTTTAGATTCTGTTACCATTGCAGCGCTACCCAATGGGATGCTCCAAGAAAGATATAATCCCAATTTCACAGACACTATTTGGCTTGCGGGAAGAAATGCGCCTACTTTAGGTGAAGAATTCAGAGTCCGACTCAGTTTCCCTCGGCTCAAAGAGAAAGCCTGTTGGCGAGTTCAAAAAATACCGATATCCCCTCATGAATTTCATTGGGATGATTAAAGGATAGTATTATGAAACCGATTTTTCATCCCTATTTCGTTAACCGGGTCAACGGGGATCCGCTGCTTTACATCGATTTCCTGTTCGATCGCCGGGCCATTCTCTTCGATCTGGGGGATATCAGTGCCGTATCACCCAAAAAACTCCTGCGGATTACGGACATCTTCATCTCCCATACCCACATGGACCACTTCTTCGGCTTTGACCACCTGCTGCGGATCCTGCTGGGCAGAGAGCGGCATATCCGCATGTATGGTCCGCCGGGAATCCTGGAAAATGTTTCCGGAAAGCTGCGGGGCTATACCTGGAATCTGGTCGAAAACTATGAAAATAACCTTCTCTTTGAAGTCACCGAAGTTCATGATGATCATCTGGTGAGGGGCACCTTCTCCTGCAGGGAAGGCTTTCGACTTCTGGGCCCCCTGGAAAGTGCTCCATCCGGGGCCCCTCTGCTGGATGAATTGACCTTTCGGGTCACCTCAGCCTGCCTGGATCATTCCATTCCCTGCCTGGCTTTTTGTCTTCAGGAGAAAAACCACATCAATGTCAATAAGGTAAAGCTCCAGGAAATGGGGCTTCCGGTTGGCCCCTGGCTCAAGGAGCTCAAGGATGCTGTCAGGGCCGGAAAGTCTCGTGACACCCTGATAACCATCCCCTCCCTCAGCAATGGCATGAACACGGAACGAATCGAACCGCTGTCCCGGCTGACATCCCTGGTTGACGTTTCACGGGGACAGAAAATCACCTACGTGGTCGATTGCGCCTATACCGAGAGCAATCGGGAAAAAATTCTGGCCCTGGCTGAAGAAGCCGACTACTTTTTCTGTGAAGCCGCCTTTCTGGAAGAGGACCGGGACCGGGCTGCACAACGCTCCCACCTGACCGCATATCAGGCCGGTCTCCTGGCCCGGCAGGCGAGAGTGAGAAAGCTGATCACCTTTCATTTTTCACCCCGCTATCATGGCTCCTACCACATCCTGGTCGATGAGGCCGCACGGTCCTTCAAGGGAGACGTTTAGAGAGTTACCTGTGAACAACTTGCCCAGAGAAGACAAAAGACAAAGGTAACTACTCAAGGCACAAAGGGGCAAAGACACAGTTCCCCCTTTGTACCTTTGTCCCTCTGTCTGTGCCTGGTTTATTGTTAGTCCGGGGATAATGGAAGGAGTCCGTAGGACGACTGGAGTTACCCCCGGGCGTTCGATTTTTGTATATTCAATACTTTTTCTTGTTATCTTACAAATCATTGCAAGTATTACAATTAAAAAAACAAAACCCGCAAATATCGAGAGCGTAGTCAAAGCTATCAGCTACTTTCCCGTCCGGTCGAGGCGGATTTTCCGCTCGGCCAGAATAATATAGAGGATGAGGGCAACATCCATGACCAGGGAGGACACCTCGATGCTTGCCTCACGCCGGGCCAATGGTTCTGCTATGAAGGGGCTCAGGAGCAGGTTGGCCGTGACGATAATAAAAAAACTGGTAAACGGGATAGCGAAGAAAAATATGCCCAATTCCAGATAATCCACCATCCGCCTCTCCGAACCATTGTCATCCCGATTCCCGATCTGAATTAATCCCTGTCTCCTCCGGATACCAAACCAGATCGGAAAGGCCACCCACAAGACAAAGAAAATACCATAGAACAGGAATGAGAGCACATGATGGATGCTGGCGGTGAAAGTTTGCATATACCCTTCTTTGGGAAATCTTCAGTGTGTATCAATTTTTCAATCGCGAAGCGATATTTCAATGTATTGATTATGATATCGGATCTTACGGCAAAATACAAGGTATGGACCGGGAAAGAAGATTTCTCATCGGAGAGAATGGCTTTTGGCAAAAAAAAGGCTATCAGTTGCTCCCCAGCACCGCACTGATAGCCCCAGGCATACATCTTAGAGAGTATCCCCTATGTGTATGGCCAATTTCTTGATTGTCTCATTTTGGTTACTGCTTTATCTTGTCATTTTTCACACTTATTAATGCATTTCCGATGCCAACTTAAAAAATATGATCACGGAAAGAAGATTTCTCATCGGAGAGAATGGCTTTTGGCAAAAAAAAAGGCTATCAGTTGCTCCCCAGCACCGCACTGATAGCCCCAGGCATACATCTTAGAGAGTATCCCCTATGTGTATGGCCAATTTCTTGATATCTTGTTTTGTTACTGCCTTGTTATTTGCTTACTGCTTTATCTTGTCGTTACGACTATTTATAATTGCATTTCCAATGCCAACCTTAAAAATCCAAATTATTTTAAACCGAGCCTTATATTTACCGTTATTTGCCTGCATCTCGATTCTATTCAGGATGCCTATGGATAGTTTCAGAGGTGACTATGGACAAACTGAGCGTGTCAATGTGCGACAATTACCTTGGAAATCGTCTCAGCATATATGAAAATGATAACATTTTCATATAGTTGTCTATTTTTGTAGCGCTGTGGAATAAAATCGCAATCATGATACAGGATTTCGGCTGATATTGTACTTCTTCAACCAGCGGTAAAAGGTCGCACGACTGATTTTCAGAATTCTGGCACTCTCATCCGTATCCCAATCAGTGTCCTTCAATACTTTGAGCAAAATGTCTTTTTTAACATCGTTCAGACTCAGGTCTTGCTTGATCCCTTGTTGCTGGTCAATAGGAGGAGTATCAACAGGTCTGACGGGATATTCCCTGTTCTTTTGCTGATGGATGATCTCCAGAGGTAAATTTTCCAGGCCGATGATTGTGCCTTCACATTTGACAAAGGCGTGTTCGATAGCATTTTCCAATTCCCGTACATTTCCTGGCCAGGAATAGGCAAACATCAGATCCAGAGCCTGATTACTGATTGATTGAATAGGTTTATTAGTCTTTTCCCGAAACTTTTCAATGAAATGGTTAACCAGCATCGGCAGATCTTCCATTCGCTCCCGCAAAGGGGGAATATGGATGGTAATCACATTGAGACGATAATAGAGATCTTCTCGGAATTCCTTGTTTTCAACCGCCTTCTTCAGGTCCTTGTTGGTTGCTGCAACAATTCTGACATTGATTTTCTTTATGTTTTCTCCTCCAACGGGGACAAACTCCCGCTCCTGAATTACCCGAAGCAATTTAACCTGAATGGATAGACTGATATCACCTACTTCATCGAGAAAGATAGTTCCTCCATCAGCCATTTCGAACCGGCCTATTTTATCGCGAATAGCTCCGGTGAATGCACCCTTGACATGGCCAAACAACTCACTCTCGAGCAGGTTTTCAGACAATACTGAGCAGCAGACCTCTACGAAGGGCTTATCGTGCTGGGGGCTGTTATAATGAACCGCCCTGGCTATTAATTCTTTTCCCGTTCCACTTTCTCCGAGAAGCAATACCGTCGTCATGTTTTGGGCTACAACCTGAATAAGTTCATAAATTTCCTGCATTTTATGATTTTTGCCAATAATATTTCCAAACCGGTACCGTTCTTTTAACTCCCTGATCCGCCGCTGTTCCGATTCGATAAGCTGGGATTCCAGCCTTTTTCTTTCAGTAATGTCCCGAACCACTTCGATAATCGAGCGGCTGCCTTCCTCGATACTCAGGGGGGATGCGGAAATTTCGATCAGCCGTTTTTGCTTATCCTCCTTGATAAAATTGACCGGCACTTGGTTCTCCTGGAAAATCTTATCCAGGGCGCAGGGGTTGCAGGGAGCATCGCCTCCCATAAAAACCCGGTAGCATTTCTTGCTGATCTGATTACCGAAAAGGTCAATCAGGTTTTGGTTCATGAAGAGGATATTGTATTTCGTGTCAATGACCCGGATTCCATCATTCATGTTGTTGAGTATGGCATCCAGTAAATCCCGGCTGCTCTTGATTGCCTCCTGAAGTCTCATCCGCTCGGTGATGTCCTTTGATGTTTCAACTACCGAGGTGATTTTCCCATTCCGGTCTCGAATGGGAGATGTGCTGGTGAGGTAGAGAACACTGGTACCGTCTTTATCAGCAATGGAAAATTCCTCTCCCGAATAGATTTTCCCATCGGAGAAGGTTTTCTGCACCGGGCAGGACGAACAGGGATGATCAGACCCCTTATATACCTGATAGCACTTGCGGCCGATAATATCCTCTCCATATCTTTGCAAAGCTACCGGATTAGCCCAGATGATATGGAGATCTTTGTCCAGAATCGAAATCCGGTCACTTCCTATGGATTCCAGAATAGCACGCAGCCGCTCTTCGGATTTGCGGATCTGATCTTCCATTACCAGTTTCTTTTCAAGGTATTTAACTTCCTCTTCCACTTTTATCCGTTTTTTATTGACATTAAAAATAATAAAGCTTCCCAGGCTGACCAGGCAAAAAAGTCCGATCACGAGCAAGGCAATATTGCGGTGAACCCGGTTGATCGGATGAATCTCCTGATAGGGTGCAGCGACTACTACTGACCAGAGTTGTTCGTGAATCCTGAGAGGAGAATAAGCAAACAGCTTTAATTGATCGTTCCCGAGTTGTCTCAAATCATACGGAGGGCTTTCCTCGCTGAAACCCTCCGCACCTTTTTTGATCTTTTCCAGGAATTTTTGCCGGTATTGGGGCGGATAGGAGCTTGAAGAGACTTCAGCCAAAAATTTTTTGCCTATATATTTATCATCAGGATGATACAGGATATTTCCATCCTGGTCGATCAAGAGACCATACTTCCGAGCCCCTGAATTTACATGTTGAAGGTAAGTTTTGGCTGTTTTGAAAACATCGATCTCGGCGACAAGAAATCTGACCTGCGCCTGTTTATCCGCGACCTCGGGCAAATCCTTAATCATCGGGCAGATAATCGTGATTGGAACAAAGACCAGCAGGAGCTTGTTCCTGGGGGAAGAGGAAGAAATCAGGACGGTATGGGCCTTGTCCGACCACTTTTGGAAAGAAGGAAGGTACTTCTCCAACCCGCTGGGAGTATCTCTTTCCACCACTTTTCCCCCCTCTGTGACCCCAAAACGAACAAGACCAAGCGAATCGATGAGTTTCAGACTTCGGATATAATTATGGTTAATTTGATAAATTCTATTTAATTCCGCCTGGCATCGGGTATCCATGAGCTGTATTGACCGGGACTGGGTAAGGTAATTAAGCTCGTGCTCGGTCTCCATCATAAATTCACGGATCCCGTTGGCGACGCTTTGAGCGATCACAAGCTGATGCTGCTGGAATTGTTGAAAAACATAACTCTCAAACTGACGATGGATCATATCAGCAATAACCAGCATTCCAAGAACAACGATACCAATCAAGATCAAAAGCAGCTTGGTTGTCCGTGGTGTTTTAAAAATCTTGACATTCTCAAAACCTGCATCCGGTAAAGGAGTACCGGATTCTCGTGAATGAGAGTCATCCTCTTTCCTCAATTGAGGATCATCGCCACTCCTGACAATAGAGCTTACAACCGGGTCATTCTCTCTTTTATCCTGATGAAGCAAAGCCTCAGAATCGGAAGACGAGCAAGTTTTCACCTCTGGTGAGAATTGGGGGAGGAGACTAATTTGGTCATCATGCACCGACAGAAGACCGGCCTTGATACCGAATTTGATCAGCCGCCGTATCCAGTATTTATTTTCCCGGATCACTTTTGGGGTTTTCCCCTGCTTGTGTAAATGATCTTCAAGATGATCCAGGAGGCAGGAGATTGAGACTTCCGGGATATCTCCCTCAGTTTCAACGCCGTACGCCTCATAGAGTTTTTTTAAGGCGGAGCGCAGCATGTAGATGCCGGAGGAAGTAATTTCTCCAGAAGTAATATACGTTTCCGACAGATTGTATAAGTTCATACCACGGGAATGAGAAATGCTGAGTTATACTCAGCAGGTAGCGGCCTGTTCGAATGACAATGATAGTCTCTATCGAGAGAGGCTCATAAAAGAAGCCTCATGGCGGTTTAAAGAGCCTCAATTCTGGAAAAAGCGGGCTTTTTCCAAGAGATGTCTTTACTGCAGTCGATCTTCGGCAATCTTGATCAACCTCCTGGGCAGATGTGAATCCAGGGGATAAGTAGCTGCGCCAAACCGTATATTCAGCTCGCCTTTGAGGTCTGAATGCAATCCATTTTCGTTGTTCTCAAATGCGCTAACCAAATTTTTCTTTAATCGGCTACAAAGGGTGGCAGACCCTTCCATGGTCGTTTCAGGCAAGATAACAGCAAACCCTGAGTTGTAACGGGCAATGATATCCACATTTCGAATATTTCCGGATAAGACCTTTAATACCTCTAAAATTTCATGAGCGGAAGGAGGGGTGATTCCCGCTTCTTCCTCAATCTCCCGGGTGCCACAATCCAGGTGGCACAGCAACAGGGAGAGCCAATGCTCATGGCGTTGAGCTCTCTTGACCTCCATATCCAGTCGCTCAAAAAAGTACTGACTGTTAAATACACCAGTTTCAAGATCATGCATGATCCATTTATGGTTTTGGGTTAAAACCTCCTCAAGCTTATGCTTCAACCTCTCATTCTCCGCCTCCAGCGAATGGCGCAGTATTCCCTTTCTAACTCCATCGATGAGCCGCATAGGGAGCAGGGGTTTAATCAGGTAATCGTCGATTCCTACATCGATTGCCTTTTTGATCAAAGCGGGAGTGGAATCAATGAGCATCAGGGAGATAAAAACTCTGGGAAACTCTTTTTTTATCCTCTCGGCGATTGGTAACAACATGCTGTTGGATACCCTCAGATCCAAAAGGACTGCTTGAAAACTTTCGCTCCTTAATAATTCCAATGCCTGGGTTTCCCCTTCAGCTACGGCAGTATCGAATCCATGTCCGATGAACAGTTCTTTATAGGCACTTCGAGTTTTGCTATCGTCATCAACAATTAAAATTCTCCCCTCATCACCCATATATGCCCTCTATCTCCTTATGAAAACCGTAGCTTACAAACTTAAGTTGCACTCTCGATAAAAGCTTATTGTGAGCTATCGTCTGGCTCAAAGGAGCCGACCTCTCTCTCCAAAGGGGCAGGATTATATGACGTTATTCTTGCAGGGTTAATCTCATGCTCTCCTGAAACGGTACCGAAAAAAGTCCACCATTCATCTTTTATTTCTTCCGTTCAGTGGCTTTCATCCTCTCCCATGCATCAAAAAGAACGGGATAAATATCACAGCTCTTCTTATAGCTCTCATATGCACCTGCGAAATCTTGTGCATCTTCAAGCTTCCTCCCCTGCCGGTATAAGGATATTGCCTGTTCCGCGTTCTGTTTGGCAATCTCCAGTTTTTCCTGGATCTCCTGGTCCGAGGGGTTTTGCTCCAGATATTTCCCGAAATACACAACTACTTTATCCCATCTCTTTTGCCGGAAGAATTCCTCTCCCCGCGCTTTATTCGAGGAGCCGGAAGAAGAGGACACGGAAGCTGTTTTGGCTGTGGAGCTCTTTTTTTTCTTATTCTTGCCTTTGCCTGTGGACTTGGCTTTCGGTGTGCCCTCCGCAGACTTCAAGGACTCGGGCTCTGGCGTTAATACTGTATTTTCTTCTTTATTCTCCTGCTCCGGCTCCGGAGGGTTTCCCTGCTGGGTTTGTGCGGGTTCCTGAGAAGGCACATTTGAAGATATCCCCTGTTCGGCAGGTAAAGCCGTCTCCTTGGGCCTATCACCTGGCGTCGGTTGAACAACCCCGGCCTCTTGCGGCGGAGGAGATGGAGGTGGCGCCGGGCTCACGGCTTTCTCGCTCGGCTTCGATTGCGGCAGAGCGGGGCCAGAAGAAGCGGAGTCCGAAGAAGATGGGCCCTTCTGGGCGATAATGATAACCTTCTCAACCCGAAGAGGCTTGCCCTCCTCACCCGTTTTTTTCAAAACCATGACAAAGCTCTGACTGATTTTTCTCAGCCCCTCGTCGAGGGGAAGATTATCAAACTGCTGAGTCACCACTCCTTGAGCGTTTTCCCAGCCTTCGAAATTCACTCCGGTTTGACGCGCAATTTCCTGGATGACCTGTTGTATCCTGGCATTTTCCAGCTTTACTGACAAGAGACCATTTTCCGCCTTGACCTGGATAAGCTCACTACCTTCGCGTACCACGGGATTTTGAGCCAGCGAAAAAGATGGGGAAAAGATTAAAATTACTCCACACATGAATAAAAGAAACAAAATCATGCCCTGACAAATGACCTTCCTGTACTGCATGAATATTATCCTCGCCCTGAAAAATCAGAATGTTACACGAAAATCCAAAAAATGGTATACTTATTTAAAAATTTAATCATCATCAAAAATATCATATTATTACCACGATTGTCAATCTCTTTTTCTTTCCCCCTTCGGGGTCAAATTCCCTCCTTGAAACCGAAGGTGCAGAAGAAATTATCATTGTGCAGATAATCATAATTATATTGACATGATCATGAAAAAAAATTAGACTGGAGGTGAATGAGGAAAACTTTAGCTGTCCCGCAGGCTCTCAAGAAGAGCATATGATAAATTCCTGGGCTAAAGGGGGAGACGAGTGATGAAATGGGTTTTGTATACGATCAGCTTTTTGTGGATTATCCTGGGCACAGTTCAGATCCTGTATACTGAAAAGTCAACCGCTGCTTTGAGAAAACTCATGGCTGAACGCAATCCCAAAGTACTGGCTGTCTTTCCTTTCCTTATAGGGTTCCTGCTCTGCCTGGCAGCACTCCTGAACTATGACCATGTGGGCGGCACATCGATGTGGAAGCCGCTGTGGCTGGTTTTTTCCCTGGGACTTCTTGCCTGTATCAAAGGAATACTCTTCTTTTTTCTCCCGCCTCAGAGCACCAGAGAAGTTATCCAGTGGTGGTTTTACAAAGCCTCCGACCGACTCATTCGCCTCTGGGGATTGATCCTGGTTGTTTTAGGCATTGTGGTGATTTCCTGGATATAATGTAGGCCCTTACTGCCCGTACAATAGAAATTTTGTTCAAACTTTGGTGCAAGAAGAGCCAGGAATCAAGAGTTGGAAGCCGGAAGAAGATTAAATGGTTAGATTGGCATTTAGTTTTATTAATTTT
>JBFLZW010000032.1 GCA_040755755.1 bacterium
TTTAGTCATATCGGGTCACGGGGAGGACGTATGTTCAGGTATTTGGAAAGACATTTTTCGAGAATATGGCTATTGGTGTTTTCCGTTGACTTCCTTATTTTATTGTCTGTTGTAGTTATGGCATTGAAAACAATAGCTGTCAGGCCAGGGAATACTGACATGGGGCGTATCCAGTTAAGCTATGCATATTTTATCGCTTTTATTCTGCTGAGTCTGATAATGCTTTTTATTAATGAACTTTACAGCATAGAGAAAAAATATCAGCCATGGTTGTTAGCATTTAAGTGTTTCATTTCATTTACTCTTGCCTCGTTTGTCTGTTATTTTCTGTTTCACCGGGTTCTGTTTCGCGAAATCTTGTTTCACTTTACCTGTACTCTCTCACTCATTGCCTGTGGATCGATTTTATGCTGGAGATTCATGTCTTACCGGATTATTCCCCGGATTAACCTTCAGCATAGGGTTTTATTTTGGGGAACCGATGAGCTGAATAAGGCGGTAGTAAGAGAAATATTAGCCGATGCTCATCCCAAGTTTAAAGTCGTTGGCTTTGTAGATAGCAACCCTGCCTTGGTAGGGAGTGTTATTATGAAGCAAAAAGTTTTAGGTCGAATTAAGGACCTTGATTCTATAATTAAAACAGAAAAAGTAGAAAAACTCGTTACCCCATGCTCCCAGGCCAGAGGAGATTTCCCAGCGGAAAATTTAGTCGATCTTAAATTTAAAGGGATCGAGGTCCTCGATGTCCATACATTTTATGAGCGGTTAAAAGGCAAAATCTTATTGAATGGCTTACGACCAAGTTGGCTGATATTTGCCCAGGGATTTAAGAAAAATAAATTGACAAAATTACAAAAGAGAACTTTTGACATATTGATTTCAAGTATTGGCTTACTAGTTACCTTACCAGTTTCAATGATCACGGCTTTACTTATTAAACTGGAATCAAAAGGCCCGGTCATTTATCAGCAAGAGAGGGTTGGTGAAGACGGCCGCATATTTAACTTATTCAAATTCAGATCCATGAGAAAAGATGCGGAACAGGATACCGGACCAGTATGGGCGGGGAAAAATGACCACCGCACTACTTTTATTGGGAAATTCATCAGGAAGGTGCGCATCGATGAAATTCCTCAAATGGTTAATGTCCTGAAAGGAGATATGAGCTTTGTTGGCCCCCGGCCTGAGCGCCCTTACTTTGTAGAGATGTTGAATAAAAAAATTCCCTATTATAATCAAAGACATTCTATCAAACCCGGTATAACAGGGTGGGCTGCTGTTAACTACAGCTATGGAGCCACTATCGAGGACGCTGTCGAAAAATTGCAGTACGATCTTTACTATATTAAGAATTACTCGCTATCTCTCGATGTGATCATTATCCTGAAGACTATTGCTACCGTCTTGGGAAGGAAAGGTTCAAGATGATTTTTGGGACCTGTACAAGGTCCGTTGAGCTTTTTACTTATGCAAGAGTACTTCCTGATTATGAAAAAGGATTCATAGGAAAAGAGTTAAGAAACATTTGGGATTGATTCTTTTTTAACATATTTTAAATATAAGTCAGAGTAATTGTAATAACCAAAAGCATATTTTTAGAATTGCGAATGGCCTGATATTTGCATGCAATTTGTCTGTTATTATCGGCTAAATAATGATTCAGAAAAGGGTAAAAACTGATTATTATTAACGATGATAACGATAAAAATAGTACCAGGAAGAGGTCAATGAAGGGAAATCTCCGTCATAAAGTAACATTCTTATTCTTATTCACTATTTTTGTATTATTATCATTTATAGATCTCAGGAATCTCCATGCACAAGATATTGATTACAGGATTGGAGCAGAGGATGTCCTCGCTATTTCTGTTTGGGAAAATGAGCACTTAAACCGTGAGGTGACGGTGAGACCTGATGGGAAAATTTCATTCCCCTTGCTGGATGATATCAAGGTAGAGGGGTTAACCGCTATGGAAGTCAAGGAAATAATTACCAAAGGGCTTACCCGTTATATGAGTAAGCCTGAGGTTACTGTAGCCATTCAGAAGATTGGCAGTCTCAAGGTCTACATAATGGGCGCAGTGAGCTCCCCCGGCATGTTGAGTCTGCAAAGGAAAACCAATTTACTCCAACTGCTTGCCATGGCAGGGGGCTTAACCCTGACAGAAAATGCCGACCTCGAAAAAGCTTACATCCTGCGGAATAATCAGCGTCTCCCGGTGAATTTTTCTCAATTGGTTGAAGAGGGTGATACAACTCAAAACGTTGATCTTCTTCCTGATGATGTTATTTATATACCGGATAGTTTTGCCAGGCGAATTACCGTGACCGGAGAAGTAAAAAGCCCGCAGACTATCAACTTTAAAAATGGTATTACTACTCTTGATGCAGTGCTTACGGCCGGAGGGCCTACTGAAGATGCATATTTAAATGGCACGATGGTTATCACGAAAAGGGCAGGAAAAGAAGAAACCTTAAAGGTCAAACTGAACGACGTAATGAAAAAGGGTAAGATGAAAGATAATCTGAAACTTGAAGCCGGTGATATAGTTATTGTTCCTGCCAGGGTATTTTAAGATTGGATTGTTCCGAGGGTTCCCCTTTTTACCAATGCCTCCTCACTGATCAGAATGGAAAGAAAAACAAAAGTAAAAATTTTTTTATTATTTTATTTACTTTTTCAACTCCATTCGATGCACCCAGCCGAAGCCATGAGAATCGGAGAAAATACCTGTTTAGCCAATATCGTGGTGGAAAGAGCGTATGATGATAATGTACTGCTAACCCGAGATACCAGAGCAGGCAGCTATATATCCACCATAAGCCCTGCACTATCCTTGATGAGAACAGCGGGAAAGATGGATTTAAGCATAAATTATAATGCTCGTTTGGCATTTTATGAGAGAAGATATGACAACCAAAATCAGCGCATTCACTCCGGAACCTGGAACTTTGGGACAAAGCCAATGAACAGATTGAGCATGGGTATCAAAGGGCAAGACACCTATAGCTCTTTGAAACGTGATGAAAGAGAGCCCCTGGTGGCGAGTAACACAATCAAGTTTAACGATTTTTCCGTCACTCCCTATTTTGAACAGGAAATTGGTAAAAGGCTTAAAACTACAATCAGTTATACCTTTTCAGAGAGGAAATACGACCAGGAAGATGAAAACCTGGAGGGCAGCAAAACCTATTGCGGGGCCATAGATCTTTACTATAACCTCAGCAGAAGTATTGCACTTGATGGAGAATATACATATACCCTCAATAATTTTACGGAAACAACTCCCGACCGCACAGAGCGGGAGATTGCCGCAGGGTTTACCTGGAAGAGGGGATCCGGAATACGGGCAAGTGGGAAATGCGGCTACGCCTGGGAAATGGAAGAATCAGGGCGAAGGAATAACCATCCGATCATGAATTCAACGCTTGACATTCACCCTTGGATAGGCACGATGGTCACCGCAACGTATAGTAAGTCGTCTTCTCACGCTTCCACGCATGATACGGAAAATGATTCTTTCATCTCTCATACCGCATCACTGAATATCAGGCACGATCTCCTGGGCCGGAAAGTTACGGTAAATTATGGTGGAACCTATAACCTGTCGGATTATGATTCAGTGGACAGAGAGGATAAATCATTGAGTGGAATCGTGCGAATAGACTGGGCGATGCTCAACTCAGTATTACTCTTCCTCAGCGGTACCTATAAGAGAGACCGCTATATTCATAACTTGACTGAGAGGAGGGATAAAATCTACGGCAGTGAAGGATGTCTGGAGTTAAAGGTATCCAAATCCACGACCCTGGCTTTGAGCGGCAGCTATACACAATCCCGATACCAACCTGATAGTTATCAGGTTAAGCTTTATGACAGGAGTGTTAAATTGGCCTACTCTCTCAATAAAAGTACCCTTTTTGAAGCTGGATATCAATGCCTGGAAAGTGTATCAGATGACCAAAAGTTACAGCCCTCTGAAGAGGACAGAGCCAATTACCAGAGAAAGAGATGCAGTGCTGCTTTAAGGACTAATTTTTAACGAAAAAAATAAGGAACAATACCCGACCATGCAAGGATCATTCGATAAAGACAGGATAAAAATCATCACAATAAGGTATTTGAACATAATATCATGCAGGAAATATTTATTTTTCAGCATATTTGCATCGATCACCATTATGAGCATAATTTATAGTTATACCGTAAAAAAGAAATATGTCTCATCTGAAACCATACTGGTTGAGAAAGAAAAAATAATTAACCCCCTCATGGAGGGTTTGGCAGTAACTCAAAGTCCTGAAGAGCGGTTAAATACGATCAAGCAGCTTCTCTTAAGCAGGAGCAGGTTGCTTCAGGTTATAAAAAAGCTGGACCTTGATTTACCTGTCAAGACACAATTGGAATTAGAAAAATTAATTGAAGAAATGAGAAAGGCTATAAAGATAACTGTTACGGGCAAAAACCTGTATCTTATTTCATACGAAGGAGACACGCCGGAGGTTGCAAAAAATGTGACCAGTACTATTTGTGATCTTTTTATCGAGGAAAATCTGGGAGAGACGAGAGGTGCAGCTCATGAAGCATTTGCTTTCATAGAGAATCAATTAAGTATTTACAAACGCAAACTGGAAGATTCAGAAACTGCGCTGCGGCTGTTTAAGGAGGAAAATCTGGGGCAGTTGCCAGATGAAGAAAACATCAACATGAGCAAGCTAGCAGAATACCAGGATTTACTATCGAGAGCTGAAAGTGAGCTTAAAGAGGCCCAGTTGCAAAAGGATCTGTTAACGAAACAACTCTCGGGGGAAAGCCCTCTTATTTTAACTTCCAGTTCCAGCAGTAATAATTCCCTGGAATCCCAACTGGTTCAATTGAATGCTCAATTAAGCACTCTATTAACTCGATATACTGAAGAGTATCCCGACATCATTACCCTTAAGGAGCAGATAGAGAAAATAAAGCAAAAAATCTCGGAAGCAGCCGAAAGCAAAGATAAAAGTCTGTATTCCGAAACTAAAGAAGAAATAACGACTGAATCAGTGAATCCGATCTACCAAAAGCTCAGAGAGGATTTAGGCCGTGTTAACATTCAGATAAATTTGCTGAATTCGCGCATAGCTGAATGTAAGGAAAAAATAGAGCTCTATTCAGCCAAGGTCAAAAGCATTCCTGCTCAAGAGCAGGAGTTGATTCGGTTAAATAGAGGGTATGATGTTAATGCATCGATCTACAAGACCCTGCTCAGCAAATTGGAAGAAGCCAGGATTTCCAGAGAACTTGAAGTTCGTGAGAAAAGTGATAATTTCCAAGTGATTGATGCAGCTCAGTTACCTCTGGTGCCAAGTAAGCCTAACAGACCTAAATTTATACTCGTTGGGGGGCTTCTTGGTTTGCTTGCAGCTTGCTCGGTAATTTATTTACTTCAGTATATGGACAGCTCTATTATCGATCAACAGGATGCCAGAGAATACTTTAAATACCCTATCCTGGCTGGCATTCCTTTTTTACCCAGCGATGAGGACAGAAAGAAAGAGAGAAGAAATAATTTTCTGTTTTTTTCACTAGTCGGCGTATTCAGTATCTCAATCCTAACTATAGTCATCAAGGAATTGATAGGTACCTATATATTGATTAAATAATCATTCATAAACTTTCTGCATAATATTTTAAGAGAAAATGAAATTTATGAAAAATATGCTGGAAAAAGTTTGGCAAAGAAAACATAACTATTTAGAATTAAGCAATATTATCCATATTGAAAAATTAGTAAACAACATTATTCAGACCGAAGAATTGACTAATAAGGAAAATTTATTACCAAGGCAAAACTTGCCGTCCTTGGATGATCAGAAAAATGACCAAGACCTCAGTGACCATCTCGTTGCGTTGTGGGAGCCAAGCTCTATGGCATCAGAACAATATCGAGAATTGAGAACACGGATACTCGATGCATCCCAAAAGGATGGAAAAAGAGTCTTCCTGATATCCAGTGCGATTAGTGGTGAGGGAAAGACTCTGGTAGCGACCAACCTGGCCATATCGTTAGCCAGTGGGGTTCATGAAACGGCACTGCTGATAGATGCTGATCTCAGGAATCCGAATGTGTCTTGTATGCTTGGCCTTGAAAAAACTACCAAAGGGCTGGCAGAGTATTTAACCGACGGAGGTAATTTATCGGATTTTATTACCAGAACTTCAATCCATAAACTGAACGTGATAACCTCCGGTTCGCCACCCCAAAATCCTTCTGAACTGATAAGCTCTGAGTACATGTCTAATTTGGTCAAGGAGGTAAAACATCGTTATAATAATCGCTATATCATCATAGATGCTCCCCCTCTCGTCCCGGTAACTGATTCGGTCGTCCTCTCATCCCTGGTAGATGGTATTATTATTGTTGTTAAGGCATTATCTACTCAGAGAGAAATTGTGGATAATGCTCTTGCCAAAATAGAGGCAAAGGAAAAAATTCTCGGATTGGTCATTAATTACTGCAAAGGTAATATACCTTATCCTTACTATAAGTATTACAATAAGGACAACAACAACAACAATAATAAGCATTGTAAAACCTGAAGAAACAATGATGGGTAAACAAAATTAATACAAAACCCATCGGTTGGCTATGGTAATGCCGCTGAGCAAAGCTCCGACAATCCCCACCAGCCCCTGATCTGTGCCACAAATAAAAAGATTTCTGATATCTGTCCGGCCATCGTTCACCTTGTCCGGCGATCCATAGACCGCACCGTTTTGTCTGCCGGTAAATCGCTGAACCGTCCTGGGAGTAAAGGTGTCCTGGGCTGCGATATGCTGCCCAAGTCCGGGAATAAACCGTTCTGCTCTCTGTACCGACTCGTGCAGGCAGCACTTTTTCTGCATCTGGTATTCCTCCTCCCCCAGCCTGTTCCAGAGATCGAAATTGGCCAGATGGGTGAGACGGATTATTCCTTCGGGCATCGGCTCATTCAATTGGTAATTATTGGGACAGCAGATCACACCGCTTGACAGATCAATCAGGGTATCCGGCTTCCGGTAGACAAAGTTTTCAGTGTCATTGGAGAAAAGAACCGTGTCCTCAAACTCGAGGGACTGTAAAGGTAAACAATCAAGCAGCAGAACGGATTCAACAAAGGTTAACTCTCCCGGCTCTGGCTCTCTGGCTCCCGCAGGCCAGGAGGAGCACAGTGCCCGTGTTTCGGGAATTCCGATACTTGAGATGATGACTTTGGCCCGCATCATCCGGCTATCAGCCAGGTGAATCTCAGCTACCTGGTCACGATGAATGTGGAGTTTGTGAACCCTGCACCCCGTTCGCAGCTCTCCACCGGCATCCCGGAATTTATCAACCAGTAGCTGAAGCACCTGCCGCATGCCATGCCGCGGGCGGGCAAATCCTTCATTAAAGATACTTCTGAAGAGAATGGAAAATTGGGCAAAGTCCATGTCATCAGCCCTTGAATTCCCGTAAAACATCACCGGGCACAGAAGCATTTCAATCAGGAGAGGGTCGGACAAGAATTGCTTCAGGGCCGTTCGGGCGAAAACCGATTCTCCTCCTCGTGAGAGGTCATCATACCCGGCTAAAGAGCCGGTAAGTTTTAAAAAGCCATCAACCTGGCTGGGGAACTTATCGGCGATTTCCTGGATCAGGAACTGAAAATCATTGGTAAATGCCAGTTCCTTCTCCGGAAAAACGATGCGGGAAATCCGCTGAGGGCAGAGATGGAAATCATCATAGGATAGCCGAAGCTGTCGCAGTATCCTGGTCAGAGGGGCTGATTTTGCCGATCGGGGCACATAGTTGGTCATAGCATGCAGGCCAACGTCCAGGATACGCCCCTGAAAAGGAAAGAAGGAATTCAATCCCCCTGCCCTGCTGTGTTTTTCCAGGATGCAGACCCGCCGGCCAAAATGGGCCAGCCGGATCCCCGCAGCCAGGCCGGACAGCCCGGCACCGATGATGACGACATCGTAATCCATTATGCTTTTTCACTTCTTTCCATTTTACTGAGCACCCTCTAGCACTAACTTTTGGAAAAAATATTGATGTCAATCCTGGTTATTAACCTAATTAAGGCGATGGAGAGGGTCAAGTTTTACAGAAATCTACTTTACCTAATTAATCTATCTTACTATTTATATTATTTAGATATACACGCAGTTTTTTAGGAAATGCATCAACAAATAGTAGAGCTTTTTTGTAAAGATCATAGATCTCTTGTACAGTTTTATCCATTGGAAACGTTGCGTAATTTTGGTGAACCAATTGGTTTCGAACCTGACCTAATTCTACAAAAGCACTAATCGAAGCTTGGAGTTCAGTGTCCTTCGCGATTTCTTCTCTCATAAAATCCTTAAAACCACTTCCAAATAATCCAAAAAACGCATTAGCATTCCTTGCATCCCACTGAAAATACGTATGATACTGGCGTTCGATAGCCTTATTCTTTAAAAATTCAATGAGAGGTTCTGCAGCCCTAGCTTGTTCTTCTGCAAATTCTAAAATGTGATTCTTAATTAAATACTCAAAGTAACTAGCTATAGATAACAACAATGTTTTTCTAAAATTACTATCAAAATTACTCCGCAAAGAGATTTCGTCATGTCTTATCAGATATTCATCCAGGACTTGATTTTCCTCATACAGCGTGTCAATGATAGTCTTATCCATTTTTCAGAATACCTATTCTATCTCAATGATCTCTTTTGCTCGTTTCAATCTATCTAAGACATTTTTTCTATTAGTTGTTTTCCCTTTTGCAACTAATAGGAAATCTTTATCCTGCTTCAAACGGTCTAACGATTCTGGCTTTACTTTTCCAGGAATTAACTGTCCTTGTTGATATGGTGAACTACAAACGGCGTTAAACACCGATTCAAATATTGTAATACTGAATTTATTTGCTGTGGTAAGAAAAGCATTTTTAGGCAATCTTGAACAACTGGATAGAAACGAAGTAAATAGTGATTCAAAATAACTTATTTCACTTGAACTTAATCGTTTTGCATCCCTTGCGAAGCCATTGAGAAACTTCATCATCGAGGGATTATATTTATTACCATCAGGCAACATGGCAAAGCTTCGAAGCAAGATTTCAATATCCTTCATATGAAGATCTACTTCAGGAATTCTAAGAAAATCACGCCATTCACTTTTAGTATTTACTCGAGAAAGCATTTTGAAAAATTCAGCATGATGCAGACTCATTCGGATTTCCTGAGCGGTTAAATTAATACCCCCAGAGTTCAGGCGATTAAAAATCTCGTAAATAGCCGAATCATCGTCCTTTGGTGAAATTTGCTTCACAATTACGTTTCTAATTGTGCGGAGATCGAAAGTAGTTTTATATTCACCTAGTGTTGAATAATTTAGTCCATTAAACCTATTGGGTTTATTGGGTAACTGTTCAGGAAGACAAAGGTTAAAATTTATAAAATATTTATCATTATGGAGTATATCATTAGGAATTCCTCCATGTTCTTCGAAAATAGTTCGCAATTCGGACCTTTTCTCTTTTAGGGGGAATCTTTGTTTAATGAAATAATAGATAGACATTAATCTCTGTTGGCCGTCTATCACCAAAAAACTATTTCTACCCTCTTCATAAAGAAAAATTTGAGGTACAGGAAGGCCCATAATAAGTGATTCAATCAGTTTTGATGCACGCTTATGATCCCAAACATAGTTCCTTTGAAAACCGGGAACCTTCACGGCTCCAGATTCTATGAAATTAAAAATAGTCAATATATTGAAATCATTTGGTGACGAAGTCAAGTCATATTGATCAATAGGATATTCTTCCCTTTCTTCTTCACTACCGTCTTCGCACCAGTCAAGCAGTTCTTGCTCTTTCTGGCCTTCAGAGTTCATACAGTTTTCTTCCATCATTTTCTATATCCTCTTTTAAGGTTTAAAGAGTCTATGGCTATTTAAGCACCTATCCCACAATGTAGCCGCACTCTCTAGAATACGTATATACAGGCTCTTATACCTTTCTTTCGACCATGTTTGGCAGTAAGAGTTTTTTGAGATAGACCCTTATTCGAGCTGCAAACATCTGAAGACTGAAGCTTCAACCATAACCCGAAACTCGTAACCAGCGACTTGAGTTTCTTATTTGTCTTTGAGCCAGGGTTCCAGATAGGCCGCGCAGCTATTCAACGTAGCCAGATTCTGATAGTCTTCCTCCGGGACCTCCACCTTATACCGCTTCCGAAGCTCCATGATGATATCCAGAAAATCCATGGAGTCCAGGTTTATCTGGTCCCTGATGCGCACATCCGGATCAAGCTGGTTCGTATCCTCATCCGGAACAATTTCGGATATGATGTCTAAAACTGAGGCCTTAATCTCTTCTTGAGTCATAGTATCTCCCTCTTTAGTTATTCTCCCTGAATTGGCAGCAGGTTATTCACTGATCACATCACGATAGTTGTATCATTTTTCAAACCGTTTGACAATCACTACGGAATTGATGCCGAGCATGCCAAAGGAATTATTGAGGATATAATCAACTCTCTCAACCTGCTGAGGCTTCATGGTGATCATGTTCTTCATACTGCATTCCGGATCCGGATTTTCCAGATTGATGGTTGGATGGATGATTGAATCCTGAAATGAGGGCAGGTTCCCGGCCAGCTCCAGAGCACCGGCAGCACCCATGGTATGGCCGATATAACTTTTCGTATTATTGATATAGGTTTTCGGACTTTGGCCAAAGACCCTCCGAATGGCCCTGGCTTCCTCGATGTCCCCCACGGGAGTGGCTGTAGCATGACTGCTGAGCAGATCGATTTCATGCGGGGCAATATGGGCCCTTTTCAGGGCCAGTTCCATGCATTCGGCCTGCCGCTCTCCGCTGGGAAGAACAAAATCCAGGGCATCAGAATTTATGGCATAGCCAACGATCTCACCATAAATATGGGCTCCCCTCCTCATGGCATCTTCCAGGCGCTCAAGGGTGCATATGCATCCCCCTTCGGAGACCACAATGCCGTTGCGGTCCCGGTCAAAGGGACGGCAGGCTCTGGTCGGATCTTCATGACTGGCCAGGGCTCCCTGACTCCTGAAACTGGCAAAAATGCCAAAGGTGTGAATGCTTTCGGATACCCCTCCTGCCAGGGCCAGGTCTACCTCGTCCAGCCGCAGCATCTGCACTCCCTGGATCAGACCGCAGTTACCTGCTGCACAGGCGGCACCCAGGGTATAGTGCGGCCCGGTAATGCCCATGTTCAGTGACAGTTCACCAGCCGGATTGTTGGCCACGGTCCGGGGATTGTGGTGATGAGTCCAGTACCGAAGGTCATAGTCAAACTGCTGGATGTTATAAATTTCATTTTCCGTTTCCACATTGCCATGTTCGGTAATACCCAGATAGATCCCCACTCTGGACTTATCTATCCGGGCAAAATCAAGATCTGCATCCCTGACCGCCTCATGAGCACAGTAGATCGCTACAGCCCCGGCCCGTGTCCCTCGCCGGGCTTCCTTTCTTTTTTGATATTTCAACACATCGAAGTTACAGACCCCGGCCAGGACCTCACCCATATACCTCGTCTCAAACTTCCGGACTCCGGATTTGCCTGCCATGAGGCTCTCGCGGTATTCCTTCAGGGAATTCCCGTTGGGCGCGGTTAATCCGATTCCGGTAATAACGACTCTTTTTTGATTATCAGACATTTTTTTCTCTACTCGGAATTATCTGCATAATAGGTGGTGGGAAATGTTAACCAGCAGATTAATATAACATTAGAAAGCCCGCTCTGGCAAGAGAAAATCCCGTTTTTTCCTTTTCCTTATTCCTGCCGTTTCTCTTCCTCCGGTCTGGAATACCAGGCCACCAGCCGGTTCAATCCCTCTGCCATACTGACCTGGGGTATATAACCCAACCGCTCTCTGGCTTTGGAGATATTGAAATAATGCGATGTCCCAAGTTGTGAGGCTAAAAACCTGGTCATGATCGGCTCTCCCTTGAGATGAAAGAGCTGATAGTATTTCTCCGTGACCCGGCCGATCTCCCGCGCCAGAACTACCGGTATGGACCTTCGGATCCCCGGAATATCCATTCTCCGGAGAAACTGATCGATCCAGGCCCACAAGAGTACCGGCTCTCCCTGGCTGATGAAGAATGCCTCGCCAGCCACCGGTGATGAGGGGGCCAGTCTGTCGGCGGCCAGAAGATGTGCCTGGGCCACGTTTTCCACATAGGTCAGATCGACCTTGTTCGTGCCGTTGCCCACCCTCATCAGCTTTCCCTTCCTGGCCCGGTCAAGCAGCCTGGGGATAAGGTTGGTGTCTCCAGGCCCCCAGACAAGGTGAGGCCGAAGGGCTGTAGTGCTCAAGCCCGCCTGGCCGTTGGCCTTGAGGACCATCTGCTCGGCCATGGCTTTGGTTTCGGGATAGGGGCAAAGGTACTCCTTCGGGTAGGGAGCGGTCTCATCAAGGTCAATCTGATCAGCCTGGTCAAAAACCACACTGGGCGAGCTGGTATACACAAGCCTTGGCACCCCATGCTTTTGACAACCGGAGATGACATGCCGGGTGCCGATCACATTGGCCTGATAAAATTCCTCCCACGGTCCCCATATCCCGGTCAGGGCGGCAACATGGAAAACACAGTCAATACCCTGGCAGGCATCCTCCACGGTCTGCCGGTGGCAGATATTCCCCTGGATGGTTTCTACTCCAATCTTCAGGAGATCGGGATATTTTCGCCTGCCCAAAACCCGAACCTGATCCTTGCGCTCAACCAGCTTTTTAACTATCCATTTGCCGATAAATCCGCCCCCACCAGTTACCAGGGCTCTCATGTCATTTCATCCTTTCTCATGTGCCGGGGAACTGTCCATAAGTAACTTGCCCATTTGCTTTTCTCTGTGTCTCAGTGTCTCTGTGGTGTCCTTTGTATTTTCTTTTGCAGTTGCCCCCCGGCCCAGACAGCCAGCTTCTCCCGGAAGATCTTGGCATTGTGGCGAATATCAACCGGGAAAGCAGGATGAAATAGAAAACTCTCTATCTCCCTGGTCAGGGGGTTCTTCTGACCAAGATCCCACAGCTCACCCGTAAATCGCCTGATCTCAGCTTCACCCCCCGGCATCTTTCCATGGTGAGGTTCCACGATGATGACCGGCTGCTGATCCGGTCTTTTCCCGACCCCGACCAGAGCGGTGCGAAATACATCGGGGTGCTGGTTAAAAATGGCCTCACAGGGAATAGTAAACAGGGTTCCTTTTGGCGTGATCACCCGATGGGCCATGCGTCCGCAAAACCAGAGCCTGCCTTTGTCATCCAGGTATCCGACATCTCCCATACGGTGCCAGATTCTTTGACCATCGAAGATCTTGGCCAAAGCCGTAGCTTTTTTCCGATTGTAGTATTCGTGGGTCACCACCGGGCCGCAGACCACAATCTCTCCAATCTTCCCTCTGGGAAGCTCCCGCACGCCCTCCCAGGTTGGAATTTCATCCTCGCTGATCTCAATAATCTTTACGCCGATGGAGGGAAGGGGCAAACCAACGCATGTCCCCGCTCCGGCCTGTGTTCCCGCTTGCGTTTCCTCCAGGATTTCCCGTCCGCTGATCGACGCCACCGGCAGGGATTCCGTGGCCCCATAGGGAGTGAAAGTATCGGCACCCTCTCCGAGTATCCGGGTAAAGCGGCTCAGGATGTATCCGGGTACCGGAGCCCCAGCCATGAGAATGCGCCGCAGGGAAGGAAGCTGGATTCCCTCCTGCACACAGTATTCTGTAACCCGCCTCCAGATGGCCGGAGAACCGAAGCTGTTGGTAACTCCATGATCCTGGATTGCTTCGACGATTTTTATCGGATCGACCTGAGCAGGTCTTGTCGGATCCATAGCCGGGATAACACAGGTCATGCCCATAGCTGTACTGAACAGGGCAAAGAGGGGAAATCCGGGCAGGTCCACTTCTCCCTCCCGGATGCCGTAATGCTGCTGAATCAATCTTACCTGGGCATCGAACATGCCGTGACAATATACCACCCCTTTCGGGCTTCCCGTACTGCCCGTGGTGAAGAGAATGGCGGCCATATCTGTATCGCCGGTATCCGCAACCTCATAAGGCTTCCATTCCCGGCAGCGGACATGGTCAATAGTCGGGCCGCCCAGGGGACATTTAGGGCCAACCGTTACCGAATAGCGCACACTCTGGAAGTGCTTCCGGTAAAGGAGTCTGGCCAAATGGACCAGGGGGATGGCCACCAGGGCTTGTGGCTCCACTGAAGCGATGCAGTTGAGCAGGTTTGATTTCCCCATGCCCGGATCGATCAGGATCGGGACTGCTCCTATCTTAAAGAGGGCAAAGGTCAGGGCGATAAACTCCAGGCTGGGCTTGACCATCAATAATACCCTCATCCCTTTTCGAATGCCCAGCCTGGTGAATCCGTGGGCATAACGGTCAGATTCCTCATTCAATTGCCGGAACGTAAAATGGGTGTAGGAAACCCTGCCCCGGCCATCCCGGGTATGAGGAAAGACCACTGCCCGCTGAAAAGGCACTTTGTGAGCCATTTTTGGCAAGTATGAGGCAATATTCATGGGAACATCATCCGTTTTTTACCCTGCCAACCGTCAAAAATTCTCTCACCATCGGGAGTATCCGCTCATGAGCATCTTCTACAACATAATGTCCTGCATCCTCGAATACATGAACACGCGCTTCTGGAAAGATCCTTTGCCAGGTCTTCAAAAATGACCGATCGAAGCAAAAATCCCTGCCTCCCCACAGGATCAGCACCGGCCGGTCGCGAAATTCCGGAAGCCGCTCCCCGATAGCCTCAACGAGCGGGTAGCTCCGGTCTTTGGGGCGCATGGGAATATCCTGGACAAAACACCAGTTGGCAATCCGGTTTTCATAGCTTCTGTAGGGAGCCAGATATCCTGCCCTGACGGCGGGAGTCATTCGCTCACGATGCTTGCAGGCAAGGTAAATGGCCAGACCGGCAAAGACATTGAACCTGCGGATAGCCAGGCGGCCAAAGACCGGTATCCGGCAAAGACCAATCTGCCAGGGCATTCTCGATGACAGGAAAGCGGCCGTATTGAAGATAATCAGCCGCCTGATCTTGTGAGGGTGGCGAACCGCATATCCCATACCGATGGCTCCTCCCCAATCGTGCAGGGCCAGAGTGATATTTTCGAGGTTCAGGGTTTCCATCAGAGCTTGCAGGTTGTCGATATGCTGTTTCAGGGTATAGGGATACACCTGCGGCTTATCGGACAGGCCGCAACCCATATGGTCCGGCACGATAATCCGGTAGGAGTCGGCCAGCCCCATGACCAGATGCCGGTAATAAAAAGACCAGGTGGGATTGCCATGAAGCATAACCACCGGCTCACCCGCTCCCTCGTCAAGGTAATGGTAAGCATGCTCTCCAAGGCGAAGAAAACGGGAATAAAAAGGGTAAAGCTCTTTGAACGGCTTGAGGTTTACCTGCTCCACGTCTCTTCCTACCACTCGACTCCCAGCATGCAGCAGCTGATGCCGCTTCCGATGCCCAGGAGTGCCGCCCTTTGCCCGGCTTTCAGCAGGCCTTTATCAATTCCGATTGCCATAGTTGCCGGCAGGGAAACCGAGCCCATGTTCCCCAAATATTCGACTGTGGGATAATCTTTATTCATATCCAGCTCAAGACTCGCGAACAAGGCTCTTCGATGGGCTGTACCCACCTGGTGACAGAAGAACCGGTCCACATCTTCATTGCTCCATCCAAGGTTGTTTTTAGCATCAGCCCAGGTTCTGCTGGCCACCAGACATCCTTCCTGCAGGAGCCTTTCCGAATCGGTTTTCATTGTCGGCTGGCTGTCCGAATCAAGGGCGCTGTCTGCGCCTTCGACGCCCCCCCGGCATAAGCCGTTGTGCCGGGAAGCAGTGCGGCTTGCCCCGCCCAGGAGCCTGTGGCCGGTTTTGGAGATATCAGTGTGCGTCAGAATGACCGCTGCCGCGCCGGAGCCGATAGTCAGAGAAGCGAAGGCACTTTTCAGCTTTTCTCTCGTTGGAGCTGGATCAGAAAGAAGCCGGGCTATGGTCGTCTCGACCAGGGGGCCGCCGTGCTCTCCGGCTACTACCATTCCGGCTGATATCTCTCCCGATTCTATCAAGCTGGCCAGAATGACCATACCATTGATAAATCCCAGACAGGCGTTCGACAGATCAAAGACCAGGGCAGATTCGGGAATGCCCAGGGCATGATGAACGACTGTGGCTGTAGCCGGCTCCAGGAAGTCACGGCTGACTGCGGCGTGAATAAGGCATTGCAGTCGGTCTCTGGTGAGAGATGTCCTCTCGAGAGCCTTTTCTCCAGCCTTGATGCTGCCCTCACTGGGCAGGGTGCCTCTGTTCCAGAAACGGCGTTCTCTGATTCCGGTCATCAATTCCAGCCGGCCATAGGGCAGTTTCAACTTATCATATAGTGGCGACAATTTCTGCTCCACTTCGGCTGAAGTCACGATATTTTCAGGCAGTACATAGCCAAAGGCTTCGATACAGACATTGTGAAAGCGCATCTTCCGGCTTCTCTTTCCTCTTTCCGGGTTTTGCTGTTTGACTGTAGAGGGACAAGGTGGGGAAAGTATAATCAAGAATTCTGAGAAAATCAAGGAATGATTCAGTGGTGAAAAGATACTGTGCCAGGGAGAATTGCTGTCCTCCCTGGCACAGTTGACTGACTCAAGAGTGCCTAGATAAGCAGACTGCTTATCAGCGAAGCGAGACCGACAGCAGTTGCAGTAGGAGTTGTGGGAATGATTGTCGGTGCAGTAGTGATTGCCGTAACAGGAATAGCAACCGTAGCGGGTGCAGTCGGAACGGGAGCAAAAGTAAGCCCGACAAGGCTTAACGGTGTAAAGGTAATAAGTGGAGCCAATGGCGTGGTAACTAAAACGCTCGCTGGAACAGTTGCGGTAACCGGAACCGTTGGAACCAGGGTTGTAACTCCAACTCCAACGGCAGTGACTGCGGGAGCAGTGGGCACAACAGGAGCAGGAAATAGGGTAGCAGTGGTTAATGGAGCATGAGCAGTCCGGTAGGGACCAATTCCAAATGAAGATAGAGCAGGAGGCGCAAAGGGAACAAAGCCAAAGGGGCCGATTCCTGCCAGCGGGTTAAAATACGGTCCGAAGGGGCCAAATTGAGCACCCGCTCCGGGAACAAGCGCCAGTACCAGGAAAAGCATGATACCGGCCAGGAATACATTTTTCTTGAATAACTTTCCTCTATTCATACCTATCCTCCTTATCAAAGGGGATCTTGTTGACCTTGATTACTGCCAGAAGATCCTTATCAGGGAACAAGGGGTCCCAATCCCAGAATGAGTGCCGGGGTCAGCAGTGATTGCAGCGGAGGAGGAGGATTGAGGAGTGCGGCAAAGATCGGATAACTGGCCAGGGTCCCTCCCTGCAGAATCTCATAGGCAACGGCATAGGCCGGATAGGCATTGATAAAGGCATTGTTGGCTACCGGCACATTGTTGGTCAGCCAGCTTGTGGCTGTGGGCAGAAGAAGGCTCCAGCCCTTGATCAGCGAAAGATTGATCGGGACGGGAAGGCCGGTAATCGGATCCTTAAAATAATCCGGCGGCCAGGTATCAATACCATATAGGGGATCATAATAGGCCATACCCAGTGGAGTGTTGTACAGCAGCCAGGGATAGGTCTTGCGCGGATCCCAGGTCAGACCGGGCTGTACGGGCAGAACGGTGCTCGGCTTGAGGTTACTGACAATCGGGGTGGGAAGTCCGGTCAGAGGATTAGTCGGCGAAAGAGGCGGAGACCA